>JBAQWP010000076.1:0-9336 GCA_049298975.1 Minisyncoccia bacterium | reverse complement strand
GATGAGCCAAACTATCCAGAGTATGCTACCCACTAGACCAGCAATATCTACTACTGGGAACGACGGTATCACCGTATGGAATAATTCAGTTTGTGCTAAAAGATAAACTGCTGATGCCACAAAACCGAGCCATGCAACCCATGACTTCAAAAGTTTTTTCTTATAAATGAGAATGCTAAATAGGAACATTGAAAAAATGCTGAAGAGCTGGCCGACATACTCACCAAGAAGTACACCTCCAAATTGATTCACTGTTTGAAATGCTACTGTCGAAGCTGTTTGCATTGCTTCCGTTGCACCATTAGCTACATAATTTTGAGCTAATATTGGAACAACAAAAACCCATCGAAGCAGACCTATTAGCTGAGCAACAAGTGCAATCACTCCGAATGTAGTCGCTAGGCTCACCAGCACACTTGAGGTGTTCTTCCACAACCTGCCAAGCATTATGGTAGCAAAGAGAAGCGGTAACCCTGCAAGCGCAAAAAAGAGCCACGTATAAATTAAACCACTACCACCCTCTGCAAATTTAGTAAGCACGACACCTGCAGGCTCTCTTAAAATATCTGGATAATTAAAATTAGCGATGAGTAGTGCGTAAGGAATGTTTACAATCACAGCACCAACAACAAACAAAATACCTGTTATCTTTTTCATAAATTTATTCTACCATTACTAAAAAAATTTCCAATTTTAGTATTCTATCCTTCTTCGCTTAAGCTACGGACAGGTAAGATGAAATGCTACATAGAGAATTGTTTTTTATCTTTTTAAAGGAGTAACACCTAGAATATTTTTCTGAAGAACGTAATGTAAAATAGCCCAAAATGACAAATGTATGCACAATGCGATCAAAAAACCTAGGATTCCTTGAGATTGAAAATGGGCGAAAATTAGCCCTCCAAAAAGAGAACCAAATATAGGCAAAAGAGCAAATTTTTTAGGAAGGAGAAATACGGCGGGAATATGAACAACAAAAAAGAACAATCCGAACATGATTGGAGAAATTCCAAAAGTTAGTAAACCACCCAAAAAACAAATATCTTGAAATAATATTTCAAAAAATTTTGGCAACTGATAACCGAACCTTTCTTTTTTAGTGTAATAGTCATTTTTATAAAGAGTTGGCACAGAAAGCCATAACACGAATAACAGTATAATAGTCAACAAATAAGGCAAAGAAAAATTATGAAAATATACAGAAAACTGATTTCGATAAACGATAAAAAGAATTATAGAGAGGACTATAAATAGCAGGGTATGTTCCCAAGATTTTTCATAATAAGTAATATTATGTTTCTTGAAAAGATAATTAGTGATACCTAATCCACTAACCCAAAAGAATAACCAAATTATTATCCATGCAATCACAAATCTATTTTAACATTTTTGTTATCGTAAAAATACCTTTCATGTTATAGGGCACCCAGTGGTCGGTGCTAAGTGCCTCCTTCGGGGTCACAAAACCTAGGGCGGTAATACGCGCTCTCCTATCGAACTCTGCCTTCGCCGAGGCCGACTGACCGAAGTTGACCATGTAATACACGCCATCATCCGTCAGGAGTCCAAACACACATTCCTCACTAGACGGCGCTTTTGTATCGATAAATGGCAGACAGACGTAAGTGCCAGAGAGCGTGACGTTTTGAGGAGTTGCGGTGTCCTCAGGCATAGTAATCTTTTTATTCGAAGCTAGTATGATCGGTAGAATCACTGCAACGATTGCAATGACTGCTATTTTATTTATATGCTTCGGCATTTTCATACATTTATTCTTTATTTTTCCCAATCGTACCTAAATGTGTGTGCTTGAAACCAGTTTCGAGTTTCAGACCATACCCAAGCATGCGATCCATGCTGATGTGCGCTAACCAAATAATTGAAATAGGTAACAATACTGTTACATTAAAAAATACATATACACCCAGCAATGCTACTGGAACAGTGTACGTATGCCCAATGTTATACAATAGTGCCCCAAGTTTAGAATTCTTTGCATATCCAACCATAAACAAATCGGGCACAAGAAGTAATATGAGAAAAAGCCACCAACTAGCACCAATAAGGTAGTAAGCCCAGACTGTAGCAATAAAAAATGCTGCAGCTTCTACTTTTAAGATTGAGATTATTTTCATAGTTTTAGACGGCGCCCACTCCTAACTCTGACCTACTGAATAAGTACCCAATTACCCAGAACTCAGCAACAGTAGCCGGCAAGACCAGTAACCCAGCAACAGTTGTTTGACCAGGAAGCAATATTAAAATAAATGCAGATACAATGTATCCCGCCCCACCAACAAACAAGAGTTTTGATAAAATTTTTGATGACATTACGAGCGAGGTCAGATACCCCATCGGAAGCAACCACAAGCCAAAAAATAAGTTTGCAACTAACCATATCAAGTCATGCATACTAAATAAATTATAGATCATAGAAACAGAATCCTTAGCGATCGAAGCGTTAAGAGATGCCAACCAAAATGCAGAAGACACGAGAATCATAATTGCATTTATTGTACCAAACACAGCGATCACGACTGAAGCAAAACTGTTCACTTTGCTGAAAAGTTTATAAAACCACAGTGCCACCAATGCCTGAAAAGCTACCATGACCAATTCGACTGCTACACCTATACGAGCCAACATTTCTTTTTCTAAAAGATTTGCGTTGGTGGCTAGGGCGTCACCACTGACATATATACCGTTCTTAGCAAATACAAATACAAAAAGTCCTGTGATTGCCAGACCCAAATACAGCAACCCTGTTATTCTTGTATCAGTTAAAAATATCTTTTTCATAAATTTATTTTACCATTTTTTTCTAAATTTTCTTATTGCAGTGTTTTGCAAAATGCTAGTATATTTTTGGCATGTAGAGATGAACAAAATGCACTATAGCCTGCGGGGCATCCTTATGCCAAAACTGTACAATAAGGAGAACCGTAACAACCCCCGCGACAATGTAAATTTTTTTCATGTTGATTTTTTTAAGTATTCTTTTAGTTTTTCGAAGGCTATTTTTCTCATACTAAACGAATTCTTTTCTTCACGCGTAGGTTCTCCGAAAGTTTTTTCGTAACCGTCCGGTTGAAATATTGGATCCCAGCCAAATCCTCCGTCGCCTCGCGGAGAGACGATTGTTCCTTTTGTTACTCCTTCAAAGAACTCAACATTTCCATAAGAGTCAGAGTAACCTATTACAACTTTTGCTTCAGCACCAAAGTTTCCAAATGTTTCTGCAATTTTATACAAGCCTTCAGGCCCAACAGTTTTCAGGAACCATTTTATAAACGGTCCAGGAAGTCCATGCATTGCCTCTAGATAGAGAGAATTATCCTCAACAATAAACTCTCCAACTTGGTGTTTCTGAGCTTCCACTAGCTTTGCTTGGATTATTTTATGAGCATCCATTTCTTGAATTTCTGGTAGGTCAATGTCTAGTGCCTCCACCACCCCCTCGCCCAAAATACTCTGCACTTCCTCAAGCTTCCCTTTGTTCCCTGTTATAAAATATAGTGACATAAATCTATTTTAACATTTTTGTCATCGTAAAAATACCTTTCATGTTGTACGGGGTCCAATGGTCAGTACTCAATAAGTAGAACAGCAACAACCCCCGCAACAATGTATATTTTTTTCATATTGGTTTGATAAATTTTGGCTAACCCTATTTACCCATTCAAAGCTTTTATGATTACTTTTATTCTACCATTTTGACTCTCCTCGGAACCTATCTTTTAACTCTACCTTTAATGCTGACTTAATCATTTCCTTCGTCTCAGATTGTATTTGATGATCATATTTCTTACTTAAATCCACCAAACTTTTATCGCCTTGATATCGCTCTAAATACACACCGACAGCATCTAATAACGCACCATTTAGGATATTTAAGGCAGCAGCAGATTTCTCGTCCTCAAAAAAAGCATCGTAAGTAATGTCACCACCCTTTGTGCCATTTGTGTTGTGTCTTATACGAGCATAGTAGATTTTTGCCCCAACAGAAGATCCGTGAAGTGCCTTATCTAGATTGGCATATTCCCCTCTCTCATTTTTTCCAAATCTACCATCTAGTATTTTTTGAAGAGATGATTCAGAAAATTTTATTCTAAACCCTTTATTAGTATCGGACGTTTTTTCTTCATCAAGATATTCGTCAATGAGTTTAGATTCAAGATGTAGCGCACCAATCATTCTTACAGTTCTCAAAATTACAGCCAGAAGGACATGCGTACTGCCATGCAAGCCTAAAGATGAAAGTATCTTAGTACTTTGCGTATCAACTAAAAGTTTATTCCCAATCAACAAATATGCTTCGATGAATTTATCTTTCTGCTCTTGTTTATGCTGGTTGATTGCGTGCTCTAAAATATTTTCGAATAGTTTGTAGTTTAGCTTCAATCTTTTAAAATCAGATTTCCTGAATAACCACGTGAAAAAACGTATAATGACACTCTTGTATGTTTTTGTATATCCAAACTTCAGCATGTAATTAGTGTTCTCCTTAAAATAGGTTGGACTACTCAATTTTGTCTGATTTTTGGAGGTTATGCTTCATACAGAGTAGCCGAACATTCCTTGCTGACAGGCTAGTTCCACCCCTAGAGAATGGTAGATCGTGGTCAAAGTGTAAATTCTTAGAATCTCCACAAATTACACACTTTCCCTCATCTCTCTTCCAAACCTCTCTTTTTACCTCTGAAGGAATCAACCTACTATGTTCCAACTTCTTTTTTTCTACATTTGAACTTTCTGAGCGATCAGATAATTGCAGAATGTATCGAAATACATTTCTATAATGATCATGAACAACTTTATAATCAACTAAATCAAAGTACCCCTTAAAAGACCAAACTCCAGGAAATACTTTTTCATATACTTTTACTAGTTCTGGTGTTCCCCCTTTCAGCTTCAAATCATTCACGGCTTTAATAAAATAACCATTCTGTGTTAGTTTACCGCTCGAAAGTTTTTCTGGTTGATCCTCTACTTTCGGATTTTTACTATAAGCTTTTGAAATATCATGCCCTTCGTACTCGATTGTAATTCCATCATCATGAACCTTGTCTGAATATGGCGCATTTGCTCTCTGTGACATTAAAATAACTGAGTACGAGGGATTCATGCGAAAATTCATACCGCGTTGCATAACCTCCTGGTTTTCAGAATTACACATTTCTCTATAACTTAATATGTCGTCTTGTATTATTTTCATAAGACTTCTTGCACAATACCTTGCACACTATCTCCTTCGCCTGGGGTTATGGGTGTATGAGCTTTATTTGAGCTTTTTGGTAAAAGAAGACGCACTCCATCCTCGCGAGGACCGTATTCTTTTATCGTCACATTGTCACCTAAAAGTGCAACAATCCTATTGCCAGTATCAGCTTTTAATTGCTGGCGACAGAGCACTAGATCCCCATCATTTATTCCAGCAAGATTCATCGAGTCTCCAGTAGCGCGAAGAATAAAATAGTTATAGCCAGGCTTAATTTTGCTTTTTTCAACTTCAATATATTCCTCAATGTTTTCTTCGCCAAGAATCGGATTTCCACACGGCGCAGAACCAACCAAAGGAACTCTGATCATTTCTATTGTAAAAGGAGAAAGAATCTTTTTTGTTATTGTCACTGGTGTTGCCTTTATCCCCTCGATTCTACTTTTGAAAAACTTTTCTGTTTCTTTATCAACAAAATATACACAACAACCTTTCATCCCTCTAGTCATGAGAGTTCGGTAAGTATTTTTAATAATCGAATCGGCTTTCTTTGCTGTGATTTCTGGATTTTCTTTTAATTCTTTTTTATATCCTTTCAATGAAGCGTCGGTTTTTGCGCGTTCATTAGGATTAGTGATCACTTTTCCGTTTCGTACAATAAAATCATTCCCAACAATAACTCCAACATAATCCACCTCAAGACCTTGGCATGTATGAATACATCCGACTTCATTTACAGATTTCGGTGAGATAATCCAAATATTCCCGTCGCTAGCAAGATTCCACTTCATACCAAAATCATATTCCGGAATAATAATATCGTCTAAATTTTTATCTTTCTTGCTTACCCAATCCCAACAGTATCCCGCAACAAGTCGGGCTTTGTTATTTATTCTATTTTTCTCAAAAATCAAATCCCTAAGTTTATTGGGTGAATCAATAACTTTAAAATCGTAATCTATACCCTCTAAGGTGGTGTTAGCAGTATCCTCTATACCAAGAATATTATCTAGCCATGATAAATAACCATCTGAACCATTGCAACGAAATTGTGATTCGAGTTTAAGATTTAGAACTTTTGCCCCAATTTTATTTGCCCATTTTTCAATTTCTTCCTTCTTGCCAATATCATGCCATGTCACCTTCTGATCTTCATCAATAAAAAATATCGAGCATTTTGCAGAATCAATAATTTCTTTGATCTGATTTTCACCTAAATTTTTAAACATCCCGGATTTTTTATTTAGTCTATGGGCTTCATCCACAATAAGAGCATCAAAAATATTCTCTTTTTCTCCAACAAAGGAACCTGATCCAGTAAAAAAATTTGATATTTCCGATTTTTTAAATGTACCAGTAAGTTTTGCTTCAAATACCCCTCGAGGTGCGGCATTTTTAGTCACGTACTGTGTGTTAAGTCCAAGCTTAGTAATGGCCACTAAAAGATTAATAGCAACAACTGATTTGCCTGTGCCGGGACCTCCTTCTACAATTAATATATTTTTATTTTGTTTTGAAGATTTTTTTGCAAGAGAAAGTGCTGTTTCGTATACGATCTTTTGTTCATCTATCAAAACAAATTCCTGATTACCCTTAAGCATAGAGGCCAGACTATCTGCAAGATTTTTTGATGGACGAATTTCACCATTGTCTATTCTATAAAGTGTATTTTTCTTCTCTCCATGCTTTACAAATTTTGCGATAAACTCTTGTAGCTTCTCTTTGTCACCTTTACAAAATGCAGGCGCTTTCTCTAAATACTCACCGTAAAAATGGCTTAAAATGACATCATTATCAATGTGGTTGTGTAAATACGCACAAGGTTCCAGACCAATCTTCTCTTCGTATACTGTCGCGTTAAATCCATAAAGAAGAGCTGAATACGACCATGCTTGATAGGAAGGATGAGGTTCCTCACTTAATCCACTTTTGAAACGGGTCAGAACGACGCCGTCTTTATCTGTCTTTTGTATATCGGTCCATTGCTTGAGTTCAATAATAACGATTTTTTCTTTCCCATCTGCATCCTCACCAGTAATAATAAAATCGATTCTGTTTTTTGCTCGGGGAATTGAATACTCAATAGCAACTCCAGAATCATCTGGGATCTTATCTGTTTGCATAACTTTATACATTGCATCACCAAGAGAATTTTTCCATGAGTTATACTCACTGCTTCCAACTTGAATATCTATATTGAGTTTTTCCTTAACTCGCGACCTAACAATATCTTCAATTCCATTAGATGCGTCATTTAAGAATCCTACTTTTGTTGACTGATAAACAATCATAATTTTGTATATTTCGTATGTTTTCCTTTTGCCTTTGATACAGGGTACTTATCTTCGTTTATTTTTATTTTTCTTTCCAACGCCTCAAGCACATCTATTTTAAGGTCATGACTCATCAATAAAACCCAGTACAATACATCGGCCAATTCCTCACCAATATCTACCTTATTTGTAACTATGTACTTTTCTATTTCGTCTTTACTCTTCCATTGAAAATGCTCCATGACTTCAGTTGCCTCCAAAACAAGAGATAGTGATAGGTCTTTTGGATTATGAAATTGTTTCCAGTCTCTCGCATCCCTGAAAGCAATTATTCTCTTTGTTAGGTTATTTAGGTCTGCCATACTTCCCCAAACTCTACCACTTTTGGACACTTTTATCCAACACAAAAAACAGAGAAATTATTTCAGCATTTGGGTAACTAGCGCATTTTTTTTGACTTGTGGATATTCATTGACTTTTCATGGTTTTCGATTATACTGTATTTACATCTTGGCAGTAGTGCCAAGTGACATCAATTGCGGGGCCCCGAGTCGAAAGGCTCGGGACTCTTTGCTTTTATGCTTATTTTCATAAAAACCGAGACTAGCTTTTTAACTTAGAAATCAACCGTTACAGATAATTAAATTTAATACTGTTTTAGAATATGTTTACGTTTATTCTATTTCAGCATTTGGGTCACTAGCGCGACCATCAAGTCCTTTTTCTTTGGATCACTTTCGGCTATTAGAAGCGTGAGCGCTGTGAGGGCGTTTGGGTTTATGCTTTTTATTGATTTTAGTTTTGCTTTTCGCAAGAACCAGAGAAATGCCCATGCACCTGAACGTTTGTTGCCATCCACAAATGGATGATTTTTTACCATGAAATACAGAAGGTGTGCTGCCTTCTCCTCGATAGTAGGATACAGTGACTTGCCGCCGAAAGACTGCATTACGTTTCCCACTATTCCTTCTACATTACCTTTGTTTCTTTCCTGTGCAAAAATTTCTGTTGCTATATTATTTTTCATCAACTCCGAACGCAGACTCATTATCTCCGCGATTAATTCTTCCCCACTCAGCTTGATCGCTTTCTTGGTTTTTCCAACAGGTAGCAGTGTTTCTTGGTCATAGGCATCAAGAGATACCCATGTACTAGAAAACTCTTTTATTAGTTCTAAAATTGATTTTGGATCAAGATTAATATGTTCTGGCAGGAGCGCCTGAATGTCGCCCACCGACTTCATAAATGCATCGTAATTTTTGGCGATTTGCTTGCGGTTTATGGTGTAGCCTTTGGTTAGATACTCATGCAGCACCTTTGTTGCCCAAACACGAAACTGTGTAGCATTCCTAGAATTTACACGATAGCCCACTGAAATAATAGCGTCCAAATTATAGTATTCGATTGAACGTTTTATTGTACGATTTCCCTCAATTTGAACTGTTGCATTTTTTGCAACAGTTGCCTTTTGACTCAATTCTCCTTCTTTATAGATATTTTTTAAGTGACGAGAAATAACTGATTTGTCTCGACCAAAAACTTCAGCTATCTGATCCAATGTTGCCCAAATTGTCTCATGTGATTTGTCTCCACGGAACTCTATTGCTCCAGATTTTGCTTGATAAATAACAACATCATTTTTATCTGATTTCTTTTTCATATTAATATAATTATAAGTGAACGTACGTTCACCGGTCAAATGTATAGGGGTGGATAACTTTTTAGGAGTTTGTTGCTTGTTTGATTCCGGTTTCGAGTTTTTGTGGCTCGTCGGTACCTATACGGTAAACTTTTCCGTTTTTTAGGATTATTTCAACGGCGTCGAAACCGGAGATACTATAAATC
>JBAQWP010000075.1:0-8587 GCA_049298975.1 Minisyncoccia bacterium | reverse complement strand
CCTCTATACTGTCACAAGGTGAGATCACTATCATGTTTGGAATGACTCGCGTTATGGCAATATCCTCGACAGCTTGATGTGTGCCTCCATCCGGACCTACTGAAATTCCGGCATGGCTACCTATGATTATTACTGGTCTATTGTTGTAGCAAATTGTTGTACGAATCTGCTCCCAATTTCTACCAGGCGAAAACATAGCGTAACTTGAGATATAAGGAATTTTTCCCATAGCTGACATACCAGAGGCAACAGATGCCATATTTTGCTCCGCAACTCCCATTCTAAAAAATCTTTCTGGAAACTTATCAGCAAACAAGTTCATCTTTGTTGAATCAGTAAGATCTGCACAGAGCCCAACAACATTTTTGTTTCTTAAACCAACCTCAAGAAGACCCTCACCAAATCCTTGCCGTATAGGAACTTGTTCCACCTTCTTATCAAACACATTTGGATTAAGTTTTTGAGATTGATTAATCATAAATTCCTTGATGAATAAATTGTTACAATAACCATGAATAAGAAATACAAATAAATGAGTAGGGCTATTGGAATTAAAATCAACTTAATTATTCTACCCGATTTTGTTTTTTTTAAATAATTATCTGCTTTTAACGAAGAAAATTTTAATAAGTTATAAAAAATAACTGGTAATATTATCAATATAGTTATTCTTAAAAAAATATTAAGTATTTCCATTTTATTCATGTTCGCTATTTATTTGGCCTTTTAGTGTGCGCAGATCATGAAGAGCTATCTTTGCTTGCTCACCTTTTGGTGGCTCGCCTGCCATTTCAGTTCCTGGTGGACTGCCATGCCATTTGTAATCCTTCTCCATAAATGAAACTCCCTTACCAGGAATTGTTCTTGCAACAATTACACTTGGTCCGTCAAAGACTGCCTGTGCCCTACCGACCGCAGCTACTATCTCCTGAAAATCATGTCCGTTTACTTCCTCTGCATGCCAACCGAAACTTTCAAATTTATGAGCCACATTTAAAAGAGGCATGACATCTTCAGTGTATCCATCTATCTGGATATTGTTTCTATCTACTATAGCTATTAGATTTCCTAGTCTTTCCTTGCTTGCAAGCATCATCGCCTCCCAGTTTTGTCCTTCATCTAACTCGCCATCACCCATGAGGCAGTAGAAAAATTTATCTGAAGTTTTGCCATTGTCTATTCTATCAGCTAAAGCCATACCTACTGCTTGGGAAAGACCGGAGCCGAGTGGTCCAGAGGAGTTTTCAAGCATTGGTAAGTATTCTCTATGTGGATGTCCTTGAAGTCTTGTGCCGAATTTTCTTAAGGTGAGAAGTTCTTTTATGGGAAAATACCCCGCGTGGGCCATTGTAGAGTATAGAACTGGATTTATATGACCATTTGAAAGTATGAGTCTATCCCTCTTATCCCATGAGGGATTTTTTGGATCATGACGCATAATAAAAAAATAAAGTGCAGTGAAAATATCCGCCATACCCAAAGGTCCCGCGGAATGACCTGACCCAGCAGAAACCAGCATTTCGATAATAGAGATCCTAATTTCCCTTGCTTTGTCTTCGAGAAATTTTATTTTTTCATCAGTTAGATTATTTGGCATCGCTATCCATAATTATACTTCAATTACCAAAATTACAAAACTCTTACTCATCCATAACTTTTTTCATTATCTACACAAACCGTGATGTGTTGAATAGAAAGAAATTTAAGACAATAAATCCTCATACTCTTCTTCTGGATCTATAGAATTTAAAATATATGAGCCAGATACGATTTTATCGACTCCAGTAGATACAAGAATGTCTCTTGTTTTTTCATTTACACCTATATCTATCGCAATAATTTTGTCAGGACACATAGCTTGTAGTTCTTTCACCCTATCAAGTGCAGTATTCTCAAGGTGAGTTCCGTGTTCCCCTAATTTATCTGAACCCATAACCTGAACAAAGTCGACTTGATCAATATAAGGTTTTATTTTCTCAATAGGAGTAGAAGGCTTAAACGCAACACCAACCGAAACATCGTTTTCTTTGCAAATATCAATCAATTTTTGAAAATCTTCTGTAGCCTCAATGTGACCAATAATAGTTTTTACTCCAGTGTGTATCCATTCAAGTGCATGCTCCTCAGGATTCTTTATCATTAAGTGAACTTCATAATCAATACTGTCCCATTTTGGCCATCCTTCCTCCTCAGTCTTGAGTTTCTCAAAATACTCCCTATCAACCCCATTGTATGGCCAGGTTTTAACTGGAGTAAAAATTCCATCAGATATATCTATTTGTATCAAAGTGGCGAAACCCGAGACTTTTTTTATCTCTTCCTGCATACCTTCAATACTTATTGGAATTATTGCTGGTACAACTATCATGATGGATATTGGTCAATCTTATCTATTCTTCTCATGTGCCTCGGGTCATTACTAAACTTTGTATGCAGAAATAGCTCAAGAGCTTTTTTGGCTTCATCTGTAGTTAGAAAATCTGCACCAAATGAAATTATGTTGGCATCGTCATGTTCTCTAGCTAATGTGATCATGTGTTTTGAGCCACCATAAAAAACCATACATCGAATATTTGGAAATCTATTTGCCACAATAGCCTCACCCTGTCCGTTTTTTCCAATTACTACTCCCATAGAATCAGGGTCTACTGCAACTTCCTTGGCTACTTTTGAAATAAAGTCTGGATAGTCATCGCTGTGATCATACTCATATGGACCACAATCATAGGACTCGTGCGACAAGGTTGAAAGATAGGAGATCAAATGTCTCTTTAATTCATACCCCGCATGATCTGATCCTATATATATTTTCATCTGCTACTTAATTTTATCACACGCTTTCATTAACTGTGCGAAGTTCTTAGTTCGCAGATTTGGTTTGTGACCAAGCTGTACAACCTAGTACTGCGCGTGGAACAAACCAAATCGAGAACATAGAAATTCGCCAGTTTTGGAAGCTCTATTTAATAGTACCACCTGTCTTTATAACGTGGTCGATTAGTGTATGTGTATACCCCGCCTCATTATCATACCAACCCATAACCTTTACCAAATTCCCTCCAACAACTCTAGTCATCTTTAGGTCAGCAATAGATCCATAATGACTTCCTAAAATATCTGAAGAAACTAATTCTTCATCAGTCGCGCTAAAAATGTTTTTCCATCTGTCCGTTTTTGCTGCGTCTCTCAAGATCTGATTTACTTCTTCTGCTGTAGTTTCTTTCTTAGATATAAATGTAACATCAACAATTGATCCAGCCGGAACCGGCACACGAATAGAGATACCATCGAAAAGTCCCTCGAGCTTGGTAAAAGCCTTGGTAACTGCAATGGCTGCTCCAGTTGAAGATGGCACAATATTTTGTGCCGCTGCTCTACCTTCTCGTAAATCTTTCTTGGATGGTCCATCAACCAGTGACTGACTCGCGGTATAACCATGAACAGTGTTTAGAATTGCTTTTTCAATTCCTAGAGTCTCGTCCATGATGGCAATAAGGGGTGAAGCTGCGTTAGTAGTACACGATGCATTAGATGTCACATCACATGTACCAAACTTTTCTTCATTAACTCCCATAAGAATTGTCTCCCCCAATCCTCCACCGCCTTTTGCTGGCGCAGTAATCACAACTTTTTTAGCGCCTGTTTGCAAATGTACTCCTGCTTTTTCAAAGTCAGTAAATAGGCCTGTGGATTCTACTACCACATCAATATTCAAATCCTTCCAAGGCAATTTTGTCGGGTCCTTTTCAGAAACAAACTTTACAGTCCTGCCATCTATAACTAAATTACCACCATCCACTTTTACATCATGATTCCAGGTTTTATAGACAGTGTCGTATTTCAAAAGGTACGCCATGTTATCCACGCTTCCTAGGTCATTTACCGCAATAACCTCGAGCTCCTCTCTGTCCCAACTTGCTTTTAGAAACTGCCGACCAATTCTACCGAAACCATTTATTGCGACTCTAATCATAGAATAATGAATATTGAATTATGAATAATGTATAAACACAGCTAAATTATACCAAAAAAATTCCTGTACGAAAAACAGATAGATTATTGCACAAAAACAACTATTTTACTTAGAATATTTAATACTTGGTTTATGCTAAAAGTGACTTATTCTCCGCTAGCTGTTACTTCTGCTTTCTTTGTAACACCCGCATGAGAATCTACTTCGTAGCTAGTGTTCTGGCTCTCAAAAAAGTTTACTAACTCAAACACATCGGTCGCTGTACTCATCCACTTTGCTGGATTAGTTACATTGTAATACTTTGGAAGACCTAGCTCAGAAAGTCTTCTGTCTGCCACGTACTGCACGTATTGGTTAACATAATCTGCATTAAGTCCAAGTATTCCATTTGGAAAAAGATCTTTGTTGTATTGAGTTTCAAGATCCACACCTTCAATAATAATATTTCGTATTTCTGCAGCAAATTCTTCAGTAAGCAACTCAGGGTTTTCCTCTAGAATGTTATGTACTAGGTTTATACCAAACTTTAGATGTAGTGACTCATCTCTTAGAACCCAGTTTATCATTGAACCAAAATTTCTTAGTTGGTTTCTCTGGCGAAAAGAAAGCATAACCATAAACCCAGAGTAAAACCAGGTACCCTCCATAACAATATTGTAGGCAACCAGGTTTCGAATAAAATCCTTTTTACCATCAACAGACTCAATGTCTAGTTTGTCCTCAGTCATCCTCTTTAGGTACCTCATAATGTAAGCTTCTTTTGCTTTCATTGATGGAACGTTCAAGTGAATGTTATAAACTGTGTCTCGATCAAAAGGAAATGTTTCAAGCACATATTCAAACGCAACGCAGTGGTTTGCTTCTTCCCACATTTGTTTAGCAAGGTATAGGTGACACTCCGGAGATTTTAGGTAAGGATACACCCCATGCGCAAGAACTCTGTTTACTATAAGCTCTGCAGGGTTAAAGAATGCCATAACAAACATCACTGCATGCCTCTCGTCCTCAGTCATTTTCTCGAAACTTTCTAGATCTTCTTTCAAAGCTATCTCGTGTGGAAACCAAGTATTCCTAACCGCTTGGTTATATAAGTCATATGCCCACTGGTACTTTATGGGATGTAAATTTACGTCTTCTGGTGAAGCTTTTCCTATTATTGACATTGTTTTTTATTTTTAATAATAATTTTACTGACAACTTAAACAAACATTGTTTTCATCTTCTGCTGGATTTTCAACAACAGGCACATCTGATTTTTGCATCTTCTCTGATCTTGATTGGCTTGCAGATGCGATCGGACTGTTATCTCTGACTCCAACCGGCTCAAGATTTTGCTTTGCAACTGATTGCGCGATTGGCTTTTCCTCCGACATGTAGTGAATAGCTTCCATCGCAAGACTTTCCACCACCTCTACAGTTTTGCCGTTCTCTGAAAATTCTTCCTTTATGCTTGTTGACTCAACAACCTCTCGAACAAAAACGGGTTCTTGAGTTCGTATTGGTGACTCAATTGGCTCCTCAATTATGAGAGACTTCTGAAGTGGCGCGGAGAATGCGGGAGATTCAGCAAGATTTATCGAACCAAACCCAACCCTACCCATTTTCTGTGCCTTGTTTATGTTCACTGTGGATTGCTCAGCTGTGTGTCTTGGCTTCATATGCAAATAGTATGTGGTTTTAAGACCTTTTCTCCATGCGGTGTCATATATTTTCATGGTTTCATCAATATCCCGAGTTTCTAGATACATGTTTCGAGATAGAGCTTGGTCAATCCACTTTTGAGCTCTTGCCGCAACCTCAATATAAGCATAAGGGGAAGTTGTAAATGATGTCTTATATATAGACTTTAAGTGATCCGGGATTTCATCAATTCCAGAAATATCTCCTTGAAACTCAACTATCTTATCTTTGACTTTTTCCCAAATTCCCAAATTGTTTAAATCTTTTACTAAATTGTGGTTTATATCAAGATACTTACCATTAAGTGTGTTCCTAGAAAAAACTTGTGCAAACCTAGGATCGATACCCGGAACTGTTCCACCAACCAAACCAATAGTCGCGTTAGGTGCAACAGCCATGAGTGTAGCGTTTCTTATTCCCTTTTTAACTTTTTCTCTTAAGATGTTCCAATCCAAACCCTTGTGTCTTGATTCCTTTGGAATAGAAATTTGAATTCCTCTTTCCTTCTCAAGCTTTGCAATAGTGTCGACAGGAACATGGCCTTTGGACCATTCGGAACCATGGAAGTTTTTATAACTACCTCTACTTTGTGCCAAGTTAGCTGATTCATCAATAGCCATATAAGAAATAAACTCAAATATTCTGTCAGTAAAATCCCAAGCGTGAGGCGAATCATATGCCATTCCAAGTTGCTCTAATACATCTGCTAGACCCATAACCCCGAGTCCGATTGCTCTGTTTTCCTTATCTGACTTAATAGCCTCAGGGATAGGAAGAAGGTTTATATCAATCAAGTTGTCTAACTGTCGAACCGCCAATCTTACTGACTCTTCCAGTTTCGCCCAATTAACCTCTTTATTTTGAATATGTGGAGCGAGATTAAGAGATGCTAAGTTACACACTGCGATATTCTCTCTGTCTTGAGGAAGTGTAATCTCCGTACAGAGATTAGACATATGAATAGTGCCGGTGTTGTTATTTAAGGCTCTAAGATTTATTGTATCTTTCCAAGTCAGCCAAGGATGTGCAGTAGTTTGCAAAGAAACCAAAATTCTTCTGAAGAGCTCTGTCGCTGGAACTTTTTTAAAAATCCTAATCTCCCCTTTTTCTGCTTTATCTACGTAGTACTCATATCTCCTAGAAAACTCTTCCCCATAAAGCTCGTTTAGATCGGAAGCTTCTGCTGGGTCAAACATATACCATTCTTGTTTTGTCTCAACCCTTTTCATAAACTCATCTGAAATAAAGACAGCGGTGTTTGCAGTTCTCATTCTCATATGATCATCTCCTGCATTATGTTTCCAATCCAAAAATTCTGGAAAATCTACATGCCAGTTTTCCATATAGAAACACAGCGCCCCTCTTCTTTTGCCGGCACGCATGATAGCCCGAACAGCCGTATCAATTATTTTTGCAAAAGGAGTTGGTCCTGATGAGGCACCGTTGTTTGACTTAAGTGGAGATCCAGACGCTCTCAATTTTGTTAAAGAAACTCCAAGGCCTCCAGTAGATTTTGAAATTAGCATAACATCCGCAACTGTCTTTGCTATATGCTCCATATCATCATGCATCTCAATTAGAAAACAATTCGACAATGCAGGCCTTGAAGTACCCGCACCGAGGTTTGTAGATGTGCCAGCAACATAATGCATGTTGGACATTTTGTTATAGAAAGTAATAGCCCAAGCAGTTGGATTATCCTCGTTGTAAGCAAGACCCATGGCCACCCTCATCCAGTACATCTGGGGAGTCTCCATATATTTTTCATTTTGGTCTTTCAGTAAATATAAACCAGCGACAGTAGAAATTCCTATGTACTTAAAAAGCTCATCTCTAGATAGATCAATAACTTCTGCAAGCTTGTTTAAGTCAAACAACTCTTTCATACGCTTATCAAGCCTACCGGTTTCTATACCGGTGTTTATGTATTTTATAAATGCCTCTTTGTGTAGCTTAATTAGCAGATCATCGTCATTTCCATACTCGCCAACTACCCTTTTGTAAATTATTTTCAGAAAAAGTCTCGTAGCTATCTTGTCATAGTCGATATCGTCTTTTATATTTTGGATTGCAGCATTTACCGTTGCTTGATCAAGCTCCTCCGTTGTAATTCCATCATATAGCGTAAGATGAGTCTCTGTGGCAATCTGAGTTACTTTTGCTACTGGATCTGAAAGACCGAAAGAAGCTCTTTCTATAGAACGATTGATCTTGTCCGCGTTAAACGGCACTCTTGTTCCATCACGACGTGTTACTGTTAGACTCATTTTTGTTGGTAAGTGTGCTTAAAATTAATAATTTTTCATACTTTCTGATAAAAATCTGCTAAAAAAATGTGTTTTCCAGTCTGTTTTTGACGAAAAACACAATTTTATTTGAATTTATTATTGAATTTTACTTCCTATGACTGTTTATAAAAAGTGGATAACTGAAAAAAAGTCCAATAAAAAATGAATTCGCTTTTTTGTAAAGACTGGTGTTAAAAAAGGACTAGATTCCAAGGTTTCTGCCAGTATTTTTTATAAAACTAAAACTATCGCCAATTTTAAGTCCGAGTTTATCTGAAGTACCTGCCATAAGTTCAAGTACATAGAGAGAGTCACTCTTGGAAGAATAGGTTTTTGGATAGGTTTCTGGCGATAATGACTTTTCAATATGAATTATTTTTTTGTTCTTATCAAACCAAATAATATCTATCGAAAAAGTCATATCCTTCATCCAAAAACCATGATCTCCAGGAGATCCGAAAATAAAAAGCATACCTTCACTTGAACCCAACGGTTTATGACCTGAGAGACCCTTTGCCATAACCACTGCGTCGTCTGCTATTTCGACCTGAATTACACTTCCATTCAAAAGTACGTTATTCGGATATGACTTTCCCCAAAATGCAAAAATTAGTCCTAAAAAAACTACAGCAACAATAACCAACAC
>JBAQWP010000074.1:0-1602 GCA_049298975.1 Minisyncoccia bacterium | reverse complement strand
ACCTAGGGCGGAATCGAACCGCCGTATAAAGCTTTTGCAGAGCTTTGCCTTACCACTTGGCCACTAGGTCGTGCTTTGGTTTGAAATACTGTCAATTCTTTGGCGATTTTTTTCACCAAAGTCTATTTGAAAATCTACATTCGGCACATTTCCAATTCTTAGTTTTTCGATGGCCAAATGTTTGAATTCAGCACGTTTTCTTTTTGCAAACTCCAGGGCAGTTTTCTCATAGCTTTCCGGGAAAACTGTAAAAAAGATATTAGCATTTCTAGCATTTTCTGTTAACTCCACTCTTGTTACTGTAAGTAGGGAGGAACCGTTATTTTCACTGTTCAAAAAAGCAGCAGATAGTTCTCTTAGTTGCTCCTCAATTTTTAGCTTTCTGTTAGACATGTTATTTTTCTACCATCACAAAAGTTTGGATTTTGTCGCCAGGTGCTATTTCGATTTTAGCTTCTATCATCGCACCAAATTCCTTACCTTCCGAGACTTCTTGCACTGAGTTCTTCTGACTCTGTAATTCTTTTATTTTACCTTCAGCCACCTCCGTTTCTCGCCTAAGAATTTTAACCATAGCTCCCAACTTAAGTGAGCCGCTTTCTACTTTACCACCGATTATCTGCTTGTCCTTACTTTTGTTAAATATTTTCAGAATTTTTCCAGAGCCAATAGTTTCCTCAACCATTTTCTTCGGGATTTTATTCTGAAGCTCTTTCTGCAGCCACTCACTCATTTTGTAAATGATATCGAAATTTTCTATATGTACTCCAGTCCTTTCCGCGAGACTTCTCGCAGGAGCATCTGTATCAACACTGAATCCAACTATAACTGCTTTGTAGCTTCCATTGGCTAGTCTAATATCATTTTCTGAAATATTACCTATGCCTGAAGAAATAATTTCTGTGCATGCATTTTCACTGTCCAATTTTGCTACTTCCATAATTACAGCTTCCAGACTACTTCCAGTGTCAGCCTTGATCACTACTGGCAACATAATCTCGCAAGTATCTTTGTAGGATGGAGCTACAGGTGATACTTTAGTATTTTCTGAATAATTTTCAACAGACTCTTTTGCTTCTTCTCTACTGTTGAATGTCTTAAATACTTTTCCAACTTCTGGGAGCTCGTCCCAACCAATTATTTTCACTGGACTAGGAAATCTAGCTTCCTGGATCTGTTTTCCAAGATAATTTTCCATCATACGAATAGGCGCTTGAGCAGTACCTGATGAAATGTACATACCCTTCTTTATTATTCCGTCTCTTACAATACAAGTTGCTGAGATTCCTTTTTTTATATCTCTATTACTCTCTATGATTACACCCTCACCATTTTTGTTTGGATCACCAGTTAACTCTGCGATATCAGCTACCAGGATTATCATATCTAATAATTCAGAAATACCATCGCCATTTTTCGCTGAGATAGGGATGACTGGCACATCTCCGCCATAGCCTTCAAGATATACTTCATTTTCTGCGAGTGACTGCTTTGTTCTTTCTATATTTGCTTCTGGTCTATCGATTTTGTTTATTGCGACAACAAATGGAATACCACTATTTCTAATTGAAGAAAGGGCCTCTACTGTTTGAGGTTTTACCC
>JBAQWP010000073.1:0-2125 GCA_049298975.1 Minisyncoccia bacterium | reverse complement strand
AGAAAAAGGCCTTTCGGCCTTCTCGTGCTCCGCATGTTGAACGAGGTTAGAACGTGTATTAAATAACAAAAACATTTTTTGATATAATCATCTCTATAAAAGGACGACTTTGAATTATTACTTCTGGAATCGCTCCTTTTTATAATTAAAGTTTTCCACATTTTTAGTATACTTGTTTAGTGAAATTGAGTATAATTTACTTACTAAACAAGAACATACTATCTATAATAAGGATTTTATGTAAATTTGTTTAGTGAAAATAGATATGGTAAATAAAATAAACAAAACTTCTACATATAACAAAACTCTCATAGATTTAATCGTTTCAGGTCTTAAGAAAAAGAGTGATGAGGTCGAGACCTATGCACTAAATTTATCTAGACTCGTTAAGTATAC
Source organism: Minisyncoccia bacterium (assembly GCA_049298975.1). Classification (GTDB taxonomy): domain Bacteria; phylum Patescibacteriota; class Minisyncoccia; order Phycocordibacterales; family DATDWN01; genus C7867-006. The sequence continues at coordinate 1,729 of JBAQWP010000073.1, read as the reverse complement.
TGAACCAGACTTATCAAAAAAAATAATACACGCATTAAGTTCTCATTCTTTAAACCCTTCATTTTTAAGAGGAGTTAGTAACCCTATTCCAACTGATGTAGATAGTAGATTGGAAATGGCAACAATTATAACCCCAAACATCGAAAAAAATGTTTTTCCTATTTTAAATCCAATTATAAAAGAAACCATTGAAAGTTTTTTGTACGAAAGGGAGAGGATTTCTGAATTATTAGAAAAAGATATTAAACCTTCTACTGGACTATTATTAACAGGACATCCTGGTACAGGAAAAACAATGCTTGCGAGACATATTGCTTCTGCCTTAAATAAAAATCTAATTATTCTAGATTTGTCCACGAGTATTTCTAGTCTATTAGGAAAAACCGGCCAAAATTTAAAAAGAGTATTAGAATATGCTAGACAAAGTTCTGCCGTTTTGTTATTAGATGAATTTGATGCAATAGCTAAAAGACGTGATGATTCAACAGATTTAGGGGAAATAAAAAGAGTTGTAAATGTTTTACTGATGGAGCTTGAATCTTGGCCTGTATCATCTGTGGTAATTGCAACAAGCAACCACCCGGAATTATTAGATCGTGCAATTTGGAGACGTTTCGATCATGTAATTGAACTCGGTTTACCTGAACAGAAGGAAAGAATTGAAATTTTGACTCGAGAGTTAGGTGGTTTTCTTAATAAAAAAGATTCTACTTTCATACCACTAATAGCTGAGTTGTTGGCACAAAAAAGCCCTGCTGATTTGTGTAGATTATCAGAAAACATAAAACGACGAGTTGTGTTAAAAAATGAGGATGTATCTAAGGCTATCTTACATGTGGTAGAGTCCCATACTAACGATAAAGAGACTAAAGGGAAATTTTGCGTTTTGGCAAAGCAAATGTTGGGAAATAAAATAACAGTTAGAGAATTGGCCGAAATAACAGGTTTTAGTCCAGGAGGTGTTCAATATCACATAGGTAAACAAGAATAATATGGAAAACAACAGACGTCCCATTTTATACAGAGGTGAAATATATACTAAACCGATTACAAAAAAATCTGGGGGTCCTCCTAAGGAACCCGGAGTATCTTACGATACCGCCAGAACAAAGATATTATCAGATATCTCAAAAACAAAAGAGAAAATAAACAGTATTCCTAAAAGTAAAAAACTCAAAAATGAGTTCATTGTATGTTTGAGAATGTCTCCAGAATTTTCAGCAAAAAGTTATTATCCTACAGACCTTTTTAGTTCACTATATTCAAATGGAGAGGTTGAAGAAGTAGGATCTAGATTATGGAGAGAGAAGGTGGAGGATGAGGACACAGATGAAACTGGAAAACTTTTCTTCGTAAGAACAACTATGAACGGACTTAATAAATTAGAAGAAAAACTTAATCAAGATGAAGTATATGTTACAACAAAGTTTAAATATGATATTAGAAAAGTTAAGTCAGTTGACACTCTTGAAGCAGATGAACAGATTTTAGGAATTCCTGATAACTGGACAGAGGGTAGATTAGAAGCCGTTTTACACCCTTTCGAGAAAGACAGGGAGGAATCTCTGAAAAACTTTCTAGAACTTTTAAAAAAATCTGGAGTGAATCTAGATAGAGTAAAATATAAACAATACGAATCAGGAATTACATTTGTTAGTTTGTATGGAACCAGAGATACGATAGCTGGCATAGCCGAATATAACCCACTGAGAACTATTCACACAATGGA
>JBAQWP010000072.1:0-2623 GCA_049298975.1 Minisyncoccia bacterium | reverse complement strand
CTGATATGGTGCCACTTTTGGGGGAGAACAGAATTTTTTCATACTATGGCATGAAAGTTTTACGAAAGAGTCCAAGAGTTGGTTTGCTTAGACTTTTATCACTTCTAAAAATTGATCAGAGGAACTTAACAGAGGATGATATAGGTTTTATGGTTACCCCTCGTATAAATGCAGCATCGCGTATGGGGATTCCTCTGGATGCTTTTAAACTACTTTCAACTGCGGATGAAGTAGAAGCGGGGACACTTGCGGAACATTTGAATAATAAAAACGATGAAAGAAAAGGAGTGGTGGGGGCGATGGTAAAAGAAGTTAAGAAGAGAATTGAAAACAGTGAGACAGAAATGAAACAAGTTTTAGTTTTTGGAAATCCAGAATGGAAGCCGTCACTTCTCGGGCTTGTGGCAAATAGTTTTGGTGATGAGCATTCAAGGCCAGTATTTTTTTGGGGTAGAAACGGCGAGAGTAGTGAAGACGGAATAATAAAAGGATCTTGTAGGGCAGGAGGAGATACGGACATTGTGAAACTCATGGAAAAAGTTAAAGATATTTTTGTGGACTATGGTGGACACAAAGGTGCCGGAGGTTTTTCGATCCTGCAAGAAAACATTCATCATTTGGAAGATAGGTTAAATGAAGCCTACGAGGAACTTGTTAAAGAACATCAAATAATTCCTGATATTCTTCTGGATAAAAAACTTTCTCTAGATCAGGTGAATTGGGAAACATATGGCATGATAGAAAAGTTTGCACCTTTTGGTCTGGATAATCCAAAACCACTTTTTCTTTTTGAAAACATAACTATTTCTGCCGTAAAACTTTTCGGCAAAGAAAAAAATCATTTAGAACTTAAGTTTAAAAATACTAACGGAAAAGAAGTAACAGCTATCGCTTTTTTTCAAAACGGAGACAAGTACCCAGTGCCAATTGAGGTAGGGAATTCTGTGAACATGATAGCTACTCTCGAGAAGTCAGTATTCCGAAACTTCCCCGAACTTCGCTTGCGCATTGTTGACTTTTTCTAAAATAATTGTTTTTATTATGAAGGATCTGTATGCGCTGAGGCATTGCCAACATTGCGCAAAGGGGAAAGTATGTCGAATGTAGCAAATTTTGTTCCAATCAAGGTAGGTGGTCTTGCGCCAAGAGTCTTTAATTGGATTCTCGTCTTCGTTGGTGCCCTTATGGCTGTGGGCCTGATTTTGTACGCCCTACAGTTTGAAGTTTGGTTGTATGGGAAGGGTGGCCTTTTCTCGGCTTTTGCACCAATCTACTTCTGTCTGACATTTATTAGGTTTGTTAGGACAAGAAGTGGCGAGAGGAAGAAGCACGAAGACATGCCGATGCTCATGTTTGTTTTTGCTGGAGCATGGCTGGTTGTTGTCATGTTTGGTTAATGACATTCAATTGGCTGGACTTCACATTATTTGCTAGGAGGGTGCATGGATGCTTCGACTGTGAATGTATTGATATTCGCCACGGGAGTGGTACTTGTATTCTCAACTATATTGACCTTGGTTTGGGGCACAGAGTTTAGTGGCTTTGGTAAATTTCTCGCCTCCTTCATGTTCGTCGGAGGCGTCTGCTCCATATTCTACGGGGTCTCCCCGAAGAATATGGAGATACTTGGGAGGGTACTTCTGTTTACAGTGCAAACTAAATGGAAGATCATCATCTCTTTTGTTTCTTTCTTGGCGTGTTTGTTTGCCTACGAGAAAGCTAATGAGCGAGGAGACTTACGTGCCATCTTTTTGTCGATGACTGGAGCGATTATTTTCGCTCTAATTTTCGGCGCTCTATTTATGGTTACTTAAAATGGAGAGCTTATGAATGGAATTGCAATCGTCCTCCTTGGAATCGGTATTTTGTTGGCGCTAGCCTCCATAAACGGTCCAGAGACTAGGGTTCGCAAGATACTCTATTGGCTTGCGGTGGTTCTGGTCCTTGTGGCGATTGCCTTGACCAGTTTCAACCCCAAACTTTTACGTTGATCTCCCACGCTCGAGTGCGCCCTAGTGGCGGACTCGAGCTTTCGTTTACATAAAAAATATTCTGATATAATATCCTTTATATACATAAATCCATGCAAAAGAAAATAAAATTAAATGAATTGAATTGTGAAATTCTTCTAGAAACCCCGGAAATAACCGTCAATTCTGTCGCAGTATTTTTGCCAAGCTTAAGTGGAGGAGCTTTTTTGGATAGGTTCTCACCGTTAGTAGATTCCCTTAATAAATCAGGAATTGCAACCGCACGAGTTTCGATTTGGGACAGTCCAGAAGAGGCCAAGCAACTCAGCTTGGATGAGATTCATAAAAATATTGATTCAGTGGTTGATTTTTTGAGAGAAAGCGGGTACACACATATTTTTGGTGTTGGAAAAAGTCTTGGTGGTGCGGTAGTTCTTACATACTCGAATAAATTACCACTCGAAAAGAAAGTTTTGTGGGCGCCTGCAATTGGTATAAGTGAAATAGAATCGAATATTTTTGAAAACAAAACAAAGAGGCTTGGTGAGTTCACCAGTTTTCCATTCACAGGGAACCCCGCCCGACTCCCTTCTTCCCTGGTGAGGGCGGGGTTGAATGTGCAGAAGCCTAGCATGGTAATCCGTGCTAGGCTT
>JBAQWP010000071.1:0-4246 GCA_049298975.1 Minisyncoccia bacterium | reverse complement strand
GTTTTGGCTTGGATAACTCGTTCTTCTATATTTTTGGTCTCATTATTTAAAGCTGTCTCTCCCGGTACTGGGTTATCAATTATTTGTCCGTAGCCCCCCAAGATAGTGTTAATTATTTCTTTCTTGTCTGTTGCTATTTCAAGAGCTTCTCTGACCTCTTTGTTTACAAAAACTTGAGCTATGTTTTGATTGAAGAAAACTCCAAATATTCTAGGTAGTGGAGAAAATATTACATCATCATTTTTTACCCTTAAATCCGGAAGATTTTTTGGGGAAATGCTATGAATGCTTTCTATATCACCATTTTTATATGAATCTGTAAGTTCTCTCTCACTTGAGTAGGATTTGATATTAATACTGGTTATGTAAGGCTTGCCTAAGGCATATTTGTTGAATGACTTAAGTTTGTACTCGTTTGGAAGACCGTTTCCAGAATAATTTTGTGAGTCTATTTTGTAGGGTCCAGAACCGATTGGTTTTATATTGAACTGACTAAATGGAAATTCCTCTATACTGATATTTTTCCAAATGTGTTTTGGTAGGATTCCAAGTGATAAACTTTGGAGAAAAGGGGAGTAGGACTGACTAAGTGTAAAGATAACAGTTCTATCGTCTACTTTCTGAACTCTTATACCTTCCCAGGCACCACTTCTAGGACTTTTTAAGGTTGGATCTTGGACTTTTTCAATTGTGAAAATAACATCATCTGCGGTAACTTTTGTGCCATCATGGAAAGTGGCATTATCCTTAAGAGTCACTTTGTAAGTTAGTCCATCTGCAGATATTTCATATTCGTCTGCTAAGTCCAGGATTATTGAACCATCAGATGTAGTTTTGAGTAGTCCAGAATATACCAGTGATGTTAAATCCTTATCTGAGTCACTAGTGGAAAGTACAGGGTTTATAAATCTTGGGTATCCAACAATGCCTTCGACTAAGGTACCTCCATAATCAGGCACCTCCACTAAAAAATTCTTGTTTACTTTAAATAAAAGAGTTATCCCAGTTACAACTAGGATTGCTGCAAATGTGTAAAATATTACCTTTTCTAATCTTGTAAAATATTTTACAAGATTAGACATGCGGTTGAAAATTCGCACGTTGTATTCTTTTCCAAGAAATGTTCTGATTTTGCCTTTTTCCACGAGATTAAAAAGTGAGACTCTGGATACTTATTTGAGTTCTCTGTTCGAAATTACTTGAGCAATAAAAGACTGAAAGATGATAGAGCAAAAAGCACCGCAACAACTATTGTCGCAATAAAAATAGTCTTTTCGACACCTCTTTTTGTGTGATAGCCAGAAGAAAAGGAATCTCCTCCTCCAAACGCACTACCCATTGAAGCCTCAGATTGCTGTAGAAGCACCCCACCTATTAGGAGTACGGATAATACAATCTGGATGTAAGGTATCAAATCTAATACATCGCCAGTAATACTCATGACGATACATATTAACAAATGTAATAAAAAAGTCAAAGAGGCTTCTCATCATCACCACTTCAGAGACACAAAACTTTCCAGCGAAAGTTTTGTTCTAGTCCTCGGCCGCAACTTGTCAATGAGCCCTCGTAAACTCGGGTCGTTGACAAGACCATGCTTGCGACCTGCGGATGCTCTGAAATAGTGATAATTCGAAGTTACGAAAAAATCCTATATAAAAAAAGCGCCGGGCTGTGAGGCGGGGCGCGGGGTGGGAACGGCTCCCGCCCCGCGTTCGGGGGAGAGCTATTTGCTTTTTTTCTTGAGAGTTTTGACCAACATTGTGCTACTCAGGATAGCACTACCCGTCATAACCATTGTGATCTGAAGTAAAGCTGAGGAATGGCTTAACTTCCATCCCCACCCAGCCAGACAAAGAACGATTACAGAGTAGATCATGACGAATCCATGCAAGCCGATTTTGACTTCTCGCTGGTATCGTTCTACTACCGTGCCGGTATTACTTGAAGGTTCTTCGCTCATCTTAATTCACCCTCGTGTTATTAAATATTTATTTTATTTAATTGTCAAATTGACGCTCTGGGAAAGCATATTATAATGTCGTCGCACAAGAAAATTATTAGTTTTTTAGGTAGTATACAAGCCACTTGTCCCGTTAGAGACCGCGGTCGCTCTTAGTAAACTTGGAAGCTCGGCTTCCAAGTTGATCTCGCTCTCGTGTTTGTGGTCAACGAAATTTTGAAAATTCTGTATTAAAAAAGCGCCGGCGGTTAAGGCGGGCGCGGGGTGGGAACGACTCCCACCTCGCGTGCGGGGGTGGGGAGTCAGGATGGGTTTTCTCGTTCGTAGATGTCCATCCGTCTGACACCTCCTTCTTCCGTAATCTCGAATTCACGGAAGAACTCGGCGCCACGCCATCTCACGAAGTAGAGCTTCCCGGTGCCAAGTTCTCGAAGGATGTAGAGTTCAGATCCGAACGAGTCGAGAACTCGTTGGTATACGCCGGCGGGGAGCTCGCGGTGGTGATGCAGTTCGTTGGGTGTAACCGGCGAAATTTCGATCTTCGCGATTGCGGTCATGCTGTCCTCCATGGTTATTAAATCAAAAAAAATTCTTTAGTAAATATTGACGCTCTGGGAAAGCGTATTATAATATCGTCGCGAGAGAAAATTATTAGTTTTTAAGGTACTATACCAGCATGAAGAAATCACCAAAGAAGGTGCAGAAAAAAGCGCCTAAAAAACAAGATAAGAATAAATCAAAGACAGTAAAAACAATGGTCCAGGACTATGCAAACAAAACAAGCATTGAACCGCTTGGTTCGAGAGTTTTGGTTAAGCCATATACAAAAGAAGAACTTCAGAGCAAGAACAGTTTTGGAATTATTCTTCCTGAAAAGGATTCCAAGGAGAAGTCAGAGCAGGGAATGGTAGTAGCTGTGGGCAGAGGTGACTATGTAGACGGGAAACTTGTGCCGATGACAGTTAAGATAGGTGATAAGGTTGCTTTCTCGAAGTACGGTTATGAAGAGATAAGTGTGAAAGGTGAAGAATATTTTTTGATTAAGGAAGACAGCATATTAGCAATCATAAGGTAAAATCCGAAGCACGAAATATCAAATATCAATTTTTGAAATTTCGGATTTCGGGTTTGTAATTTAAACATCTATGGCAAAACAAATTTTATTTGGTGAAGATGCAAGAAAAAAGCTGAAAGCCGGCATTGATCAGGTGGCAAATGTAGTAAAGACAACTATCGGTCCAAAGGGTCGCAATGTGGTGTTAGACAAAGGCTATGGCACTCCGACTATCACTAACGATGGTGTTTCGATAGCCAAGGAAATTGTTCTTAAAGACAAGTTTGAAAATATGGGTGCAGAAATAATAAAAGAAGTTGCAACTAAGACAAACGACGTTGCGGGAGACGGCACAACAACTTCTGTTGTTCTCACTCAGGCTATAGTTTCAGAAGGAATGAAGACTCTTGGTATGGGACTTTCTGTTATGGGGGTTAGAGCTGGAATTGAATCTGCAACTGCGGATGTTGTTAAGGTTCTCAAAGACAGCAGTAAAAAAATAAATACAAAAGAAGAAATAAGACAGGTGGCAAGGATCTCAGCTGAGTCTGAAGAAATAGGAAATATTATTGCGGATACGATAGAGAAGGTTGGAAAAGACGGAGTAGTTACCACCGAAGAGTCACCGACTTTTGGGGTTGAGTCTGAAGTAGTAGAAGGAATGGAATTCGATAAAGGTTACATTTCTGCTTACATGATTACGAATTCAGACAGAATGGAAGCTGAGTACAAGGATGTGCCAGTTCTAGTTACCGATAAAAAAATTTCTGCAATTAAAGATGTATTGCCTGTGCTAGAAAAAGTAGCTCAAACAGGAAAAAGAGAAATAGTAATTATTGCTGATGATGTGGATGGAGAAGCTCTAACTACTTTTGTGATAAATAAACTAAAGGGAGGGTTCAATGTACTTGCGATTAAAGCCCCAGGATACGGTGACAGAAAAAAGGGGGAGTTGCAGGATATTGCTACCGTGTTGGGTGCGACTGTTGTTTCAAGTGAAGTTGGACTAGAACTCGAACAGGTAGATATGAATCATCTTGGAAGAGCAAGTAAAGTTGTTTCCAAAAAAGAATCAACAGTCATAGTTGGCGGTAAAGGTAAAAGAGAGGATATCGCAAGTAGAGTCAGGGAGCTTAAGAAGCAAAAGGATGTTACAAAATCAAAATTTGATATTGAAAATCTAGAAAAGAGAATTGCAAAATTGACTGGTGGGGTTGCGGTAATAAAAG
>JBAQWP010000070.1:0-8172 GCA_049298975.1 Minisyncoccia bacterium | reverse complement strand
GATGAGAACAATCGGTTCAACTATTGTCGGTGAAGGAGTTGATAGTATTTTCTTTGCTACGATTGCCTTCTATGGCACAATGCCTTTTGGTGCATTAGTTACTCTAATCTTATCCATATACCTTTTTAAAGTTGTTTACGAAATTCTAGCTACTCCACTTGTATATATAATTGTAAATAAACTGAAGAAAGCTGAGGGGATAGATGTCTATGATAAAGGCATAAGTTACAATCCATTTACCCTAGCTGAATAAACTCGTGGCTTACTCAAAAAACTTAGCAAAAAAATACGCTACAAACCGAAACAAGTATAGATCATCTGACAAGATGCTACTTCCATTTCTTAAGAAAGTTGGAATAAAGAATAGAGTTATACTAGATTTTGGTTGTGGAGACGGTCCTGAGTCGGAGAAATTTCTTGGGATGAAAGCTAATAAGGTCGTTGGGGTTGATCCAAGCGGTGAGATGATAAGATTGGCAAAATTACGAAAACTTAATGGAGCAACTTTTATTAAAACTGATGGCAATATTTTATCTTTAAAGAGTAATGAATTTGATTTAGTCTATTCAAGATTTGTTTTGCATTATATTAAAGATTTAAAATCTCAATTTTTGGAGATTTCGAGAGTGTTAAAACCAAAAGGATATTTTCTAGCTTTGTTCCAGTCTCTTACAGATAATCCTAAATTTATAAACAAAACTGTACCGATTATTTTAGGTAAAGACAAAAACGCCACAAAAATAAAAATTCTTTCAAAATCAGTTGATGATATAAGAAATGATTTAATGAAAGCCGAACTAAAAATAATAAAATTTATTGAGGTTAAAAATACTGATGCTCATATAGACCCTAAATACAAAAATAAATACAATTTTAAGAATAAAACCTATATTGTTTTCGCTCAAAACAGCACCTCTGTGGCCTCCTAAGATACTATGGTCTATAAGGTTTACTTTTACCTACTTTTCTGGAAGAATTACGACTAATTATGGCAATCAACGAAGAAAAACTAAAAATATGGAGTAATGCTCCACCTAGCACAAAGACACAATTCACTCATAGCGAAATCAGAAAAGCATTAGAAAAAAGTGATGCTCTTAAAGGTGTAAACTATGAAGTCTACCTGCAAGGATCTTATGCAAACAGCACTAACACAAAGATCGATAGTGATGTTGATGTTGTTGTGCAACTAAATTCCACTTTCAGCCCAGATACATCTAAACTATCTCTTACAGATAAACAAGCTTTCAATCAAGCGTATCCGACTAATGCAACATATCTATGGTCACATTTTCATCGTGATGTACTAAATGCACTTACAAGCTATTTCGGCTCTACCTCTGTTAAAGCAGGTACAAAAAGTATAAAAATATTAGGTAATGCTAGTAGAGTAAATGCTGACGTTGTCCCATGTTTACAACATAAAAGTTTTTCCAGCTTCAACACTTGGAACCCACATGATTTTGTTGAAGGTATTAAATTTTGGACGAATGATGCCCTATCTAAAGAAATAATAAATTTTCCAAGAATTCACATAACAAATGGTGAAGCAAAAAATCATACCAGCCGTACACAAGAAAAGTATAAACATCTTGTTCGTATTATAAAAAATATCAGAAGACAATTAGTTGAAAATCATTCTTTTGACCCAAAAGTAGCCCCATCATATTTTGTTGAATGTATCGTCTATAATGTTCCCGATGTTCACTTCCAGAATAACTATAAAGAAGGACTGGAATATGTGATTAATCATATTTTGAATGAGTGCACTCCACAAAACATGGTGACCGTCAGTCACCAACATATTTTATTTGGTACAGAACCGTGGCAGTGGAACCAAGCTGACGCCTCAATATTTTTTAATGCGGTAAATGATTATTATTTAAACAACTAATTATGGGCGTAGATTTATCTAGAACTTCACATGTCATATTCTTTGCTGGAGTTATACCTGCTTTAAGCTTGGTTCTTGCTTGGCTTTTCAGTCAATTAATCCCAACTCCTCCATTTTGGCTAGAAACGCTATCTCCATTACTAGCATATGCATTTATATATACTTTATTCGAGAAATACCTTTGGACATGGAAAATATTCCGTATACTAGGTATTACAGTTTTTCCTGATCTTCGTGGAAGATGGTGCGGAAAACAACAATCGACATACAACAACACAATTACAGAAGCTTGTTTAGAAATAAAACAAACATTCTCTAATGTTTCTGTGTGCGCTCATTATCAAAAATCCAATTCTGGGAGTGTGGTAGCAAACTTTGTTGAGATTAATGGAGACAAATGGCTTTTCTATACTTATGACAGTGAACCAGGATCACTAAAACAAGGCACAATGCAAATGCACAAAGGTACAGCAAAAATAAAATATGTGCCTAGTGATAAAAAACTTATTGGTTTTTATTTTAACAGTATTGGAAATCAAGGTGATATGGATTTTAACTTTGATGGGCACAAACTACTAGGGAGATTTGCCAAATAAACTAAAAATATAACGTGGTTTTTCAACTCGCATTTTTTTAACGATCTTTACTACTTGATCAGAAATTTCCTTACCTGCTATATCTTTGATAGCTTCTTGTACAGAAGTATCAACTTAACCCTCTTACATAAATACAAATTCAATACATTACTTGTGACCCCTAAATAAAGAATTTACTATGCTGTTTCTAATGTTTCCCTTAGTTTTGGACTAGTTTGATAATACAACCAGAACCTAGAAAGATACTCTTTTACCGAGTTCAAGGTTTTACCTCTAGTGTCCACCAAAACAACAAACGGCTTTATGCCGTTTTTGTTTTGGGAAGAGAAGAAAAGTCTGGGAGACTTTTCGTGAGGACTTGAAAACCTGTGATAGTTTTTTGAAGAAAAACAGAACAGGTGTACAGAGTCTGTAAGACTCAAGACTCCTCTCTCGCCCACAGATTTGATACAGTAAAATTACTGTGATATTGTTTTATTTGGAAGGAGGAATTGTGGCAAACTCAGATATGGTAGTCTCAGTTCGTATTCCCGAAAAAGACCTCCGTGAACTTCAGCTTCTGGCAAGAGTTCACGATGAGTCAGTCGGGGCTCTCATACGAGCAGGCGTCAAGAAATATGTCTTTGAACTCGTCAACGCTCCAGGCTTTCGTGAGAAAGCAACGGAAATGCAAAGGAGATACGACGAGACTCTCAAGGACCTCTTCAGAACTGATGACCCCGCTCGCACTTCAACTCGCAAGAAGAAGCGTAAGTAACACCCGTCCACCGAACGACACAGAACCTGTCGGCATCGGTCGGCGGGTTTTCTGTTTATTCAACTAAAACTTCCAAACTTTTTATATTTTTTAATTGTGTTACTAGACTGATTTTGATAGTGTTAAAAAGGAGGTTATGATGTCTTCTCACGAAATCACCTGTCCGCAATTGTATGAACCCGATCATCCTTGCACCTGCACGCCATTGCGTGAAGGCGAAAGTATGGAGAATCGTAACGCACATTTGAGGTGGAAAGGTACTCACACATCCGATGATGGATGTTACCCACGTCCCACTTCACACGCCCCGAGCTGTCCAGCAAGCTATGAGCCCGATCATTCTTGCACCTGTGGATTTGGGAACTGACTACCGTCGCCCACAGAAGTCGTTCGACTCTGTCGGGCGATTTCATTTATACAAAATCAATTCCAAACTTTTAATACTCAAACCTATCTCACTCCCCCACTTCCCAAGTTCGGAAAGCCAAACCTCTCGCCCACAGATTTTTAAAAAGAAAAAAGCACCACAGAAGTGCCACTCTTTTCTCCTTGGGCAATTTTTTAGGTAATTGCCCATTAAACCTTTTAAACCTTTTTTACCATTGCAACAACTCCGAAACCTTCAAGGCGAGTGAAGTATCTTACGCCTGTTATTTTGTATCCAAGACTTACAAGGTGGTCCTCCATAATTTGAGAATATTCTAGCCAGCCGAACTCATCCTCACTTACTTCTCCTTTGATTCCTAGAACTTCAGCCAAAATACCATCCTGGCAATCCGGAAGATATTCAGAGTCGTGGTCAAATGTCACGGACTCAGCCCTAAGTTTTTCTCTTACAATCTCTTGAAGTTCTGCTTCACTAAACGAAATGAGAACAACCATCATACCCCCCTCTGACAAGATATTAACTAATTTATAGGTTAAGTCAAAAGCACTTGTGTACACTCATGTATAATTACAAGATGGACATTAGTAGTCATATTAATAGACATTTTTCAGTGAAAGATAAAAAGGTTCATTATGATTTCTTAAAGAAGACTAGCATCTGGTTATTTATTCTCGTCTTTGCTTTTAGTGCCTACTCCCCGCGATTGAATATTTTAAATCCAAGTAGTACTCCAAATACCTATGGATGGGGCTTTATTCACTATTTCCTAGGAGCAAAATACTATAATGAAATCGATTATTTTAGCTTTTATGAATGTAATACTGAGGCAGGAGTTGGAAACATAAACTGGAATGAAAATAGTGCTGTTCGTGATCTGAGATCATACAAAATTATTTCGTTAAGCAACCTACCAACATGTAATAAAAGTAACTTCCAAGAAGAAAGATGGCAGGAATACAAAGGAGACGTCGACTTCGCATATAAAACAGAAAGGGTTTGGGGAGCAGAGAAAACGCTTGAGTTAATCACTGACAAGGGATTTAATGCAACTCCTTTTTGGTCAGTTTCTGCTAATGCTTTTCTAAAAATTTTTCCTGTTTGGTTTTTGATAGATCTAGATCTTTTACTACTCTTAGCATCCATCGCTCTCATCTGGTATTTTTTAGGTGAAAAAATTGCCCAAATAACTAGTCTGTTTGTATTGCTATATTTCGGCACTTTTCTGTATCTAGGCGGACAGTTTATGCAATATATTTGGTTTTTCTTTTTAGTTGGATCTATCCTTCTCTGGCATCGTGAAAGACCCTCACTAAGTGGCATTGCAAGCGGGCTCTCGATAGGTCTATACAGTTTCCCAATTTTCTTCAGTATCCCATTTTTTATTTACGTACTCCGGGGACCATACAAAATAAAAAATAATCCTTATTTTAAATTTACAATATCCTGCATTGCTACCCTCCTGTTTTGCTTTACTATAGGAAGCATGTCCACCCATGGAACGAAAGCATGGAGTACCTGGTTTGATAAAATCTCAATTCATTCTCAATACTTGAAGGGAGAGATTTTTAATATGGGCTTACCTGTGTTTTCAAGCACGGTTTTTACTAAATACGAAAGAACATACTCTAGCTACGAAGATGTATTTCCCCAGACTCAAGAACAGCTTCAAACCTATTACCAAATAAAATATTTTGTTTGGTTTGTAGCTTTGAGCTTGTTGGTTTGGTGGCTTAGAATATTATGGACAACAAAAGAAAAATCTCTTTTTGGTTATGGTTATATACCACTGTATCTTCTAACAGCCCTTTCACCTTTTTATCATCTTTCAATTGCACTTCTGCCAATTATGTTTTGGGATGCATCGAAAAGTGTTAAACGCTATATTGGATGGGGAATTTTTGCACTTATCCTCTTAAACATTCCCTATCTTTTGGTAAATGGTTATATAAACTTTGTCTATAACCAACACCTTCTAAGCGGGATCTTCATGTTTATTTTTGTCATAGGACTCATGTTTACCTTGCACAGAAGCGAAGATAAGAATAAGACGAACCCGTAAATTTTGTTATATAATTAATTTATGAAAAAAATATACCTGTTTTTAACTCTAGCTGGTGTCCTATTTTCGGGCTACCTAAGTGGAGTAAAATTTTTTACTAAAACGTGTGCGTTTAATGAAACCTGCCCGTATTTCTTAGGATACCCTGCTTGCTACTACGGGTTTGCAATGTTTTCTCTTATGTTTATTTTTGCAGTTATATCACTTGTAAAAAGTTCGGGAGAGAAAAACCTCTCTAAGAAACTCATGATAGTTTCCTTAATTGGAATAATTTTTTCCGGATATTTTGTGATACAAGAAAACTTTACTTTTAGTACTTGTGCTATGGGCTTAGTATTTTATCTAACTATTTTCACCTTGAGTACAAGAAACCTATTTAGGTAAAATTTTGCTTCTAATAACTCATAGAGCCTGTGAGATTTCTAGTCAATTACGCCTTAGTGAAAAATGCTTATTTATAGCCGTATTTTGAACATAACAAAACTTGACTTTTGTATATTTCTGTGATAGAATGGACAACAGAACAGGGCGGCCGGAAATGCTTCCCGCTGTACCTTGAAATCTGAATCAGAGAAGGCGCCCGTAAGGACGCAAGGAGAGAGAATGCTTACCGTAATCGTGCTGAGTTTTTTTGCGGCATTTGTTCTGTTGGCGATCGGACTCGTTGTTGGCAAGACGCCCACAACAAACACGACCAACGCAACCACTGCCAATGCAACACCGGCAACCACCCAGACACTACTGAGTGATCGTCCGAAAGGTGCAGGTGGCGTCTACGACCCTTTACAGAGATTTGGAGCTGTCCACTGGACACCCAACCTCATACGGGCCGTTGTGACCGGAGACGATCACAGCGGACCCATTGTGGGAATTGTCACCGCCCCGGGACGTAAGTATGTCCCGAACGGTGCACCGGGAGATCCAAAGAAAAAGTTTGTCGACGACGACACAACAACAGTTCCACTCGACCAGAGTTCCTGGAAGAGAATGGATCGACTGCTGAACGAATCGTTCGCGCAATGGATCGTGCGTGTAATTCTCGGACGTCGTATTTACGGCTTCCCGTTTGTACACAAGCTTCGGCCTCTGTGGATCGATCGGGTAACCGAAAGGGCGACAGTTCCAGGTGAAGCGCGGACCCTAGAGGAGACACTTGAGGCCAGCCCAGAACTTCGTTACGGACTCTATGAGTATTTCCAGAGACCTACTATCTTGGCAAACCGTGACGCGGGTGACAATACTCGCTTCACGGTCAAGATTACGACGTTCATCGAAACTCTGGACCCGATACCGACATTCAAGATACACCCCGACAACTTCCTTCAGATGATCGACGCAGCAGTTGCGGGATTCAAGAAACAAGGTATCGTCAATAAGGATTACGACGATTACAGGAAGTCCCAAACGAAGGAGCTGAAACTCGCAGACCTCGCTGACCTCAACAGCCTGCTCGAGGTGCTCGGGTTCCGGGCATACCTTCTGATCGAAGACGACCCACAGCTCCACCCAGCAAATCAGTTGGCTCGAGACAGAGAAGCTAATGCAAAGGCCGATGCGAATGTCGTTAAGACTGAAACTGAAGCCAAAGCAAAAGCAATCGAACGTCTTGCAGAAGCGAACAAGAAATCTGCCATACTGGCCGCCGAAGCCAAAGCTCGAGCAATCGAGTTGGAAACTGCGGCGACAGAGAAGCAGATCAAGGCATACGCTGCAGCCCATGGCCAAGAGGTAGTTGATATCTTCAACGCTTTCAAAGGCAAAGGGTTCAGCGAAGACGAGGCTCTCAAGATGACTCACGAGCAGATACTCGAAAGAGTACGCTCTGCTGCGGTGAGCGGATTCCAGGGCGACGTCTACGCACCTGGCGGAGGTGTGGGTGTGAACTATAACACGAAGACCACGCCGAATAACAACAGCGTTTAAGTGGGAGTGGGGAGAATCCCACTCCCCGCTTCGGAGGAGCAATGCGAAATAAAATCCAAATCGGACTGATTGTCGTGATGATCGTGATTGGAGCGCTACTCAGTATTCGCTGGGCTGCGATCCGTGTCATCTCGGCAATCGCATCCGTGTTCGCAGAGGGAACTTTCCTGGGTGATCACCTCTGGATCGTCACGTGGACAATCCGACTTTTCGTCGTTTTGCTCATCGTGGGAGGGCCACTGGCATTCACCTGGAGACGACTCAGCCACAGAATGCCTTCAATGGGAAACTTCCCGAATCCATTCAAGTTGTGGAATTACAGGGTGGCAAAGGTAATAGTTGGTCTTTTGGCCATACACACCATCCTCTGGTACTTCCCACCAACATTGGAGTTCTACAGAGAACACTGGAAATTGAATCCCCAGTACATCCTGATGTCACTCGTCGTCTCGTTTGTGGGATTCTCAATGTTCCCCGGCAATCCAACCAATCCTTCCGACCACAAAATCGGTAGATGGGCTGCATTCTCTGGTGTAATTATGACGGTATATCTTC
>JBAQWP010000069.1:0-6901 GCA_049298975.1 Minisyncoccia bacterium | reverse complement strand
GGCATATACAGTGGAAAATGGAAAAAGTGTAGAGGATGACAAACCCGCGGTTCACGCATCACCGGTAGCTAATGTTGCAATACTTATGGCGTTAATAAATAGGAAAAATTGCCCAAAAGGTTTTGATAGTGGTTTCCAGTATAAGGACGGTAGGGCTGTTTTACATGTTTCAAAGGAAGGGCTATATCAGCTCAATGATGATTCCAAAGGTTATGTTTATGTTTTCTCGAAGGAAGATTTTACATCGCGCGGAAAACTCCAGTCTATTTCTTATGTCAAAACAAAACCACTAAAAGTTATTGAAGTTTTTAAAGAGGATTTGTCAGGAGATATTCAAGTTGTTTAAGATATTTTCCACAATTACAAATGCTCTGGTCCGCTTGGCCCAGAGCACTTTCAGAATGGTTCATCGATGTCGTCGATAGGGTCGAAGAACTGCGTTGACGCTTCTTTTTCTGGCTCTCCGTAAACCAGTTTGGGAACTCGACGGATTTCTCGTTCGGTGACGGTCTTTCCGTCTCGTGTCATCTTAAGAACTTCGACAACTTCCTCGATAACAACCATCGTCACGGCGACCGCTGCCTTTTCTTCAGCCATCATTTCCGCATTCATTAGGTCGGAGAGATTCAGCGAACATGACGGGTCGTCGTGTCGTCGCATTACGTGGAACGACCCTTTGCGTGGTATCCACACAACCCTGTGGTACGTATCCCCAGGCTGGATGTAGTTGCAACACTCGTCGCAGAAGTACTCTTTGCGAGCCCTCTGGACCGATTCCCAGAAATGCTCGCTCATAGGCACTCCTTGGTTAATTCTTCGTCGATAATATCACAAAAAAGAAGATTAATTAACGTTGTACACATTTCAATAAATAGTATTATAAGTTTTAGCTATGGTAAGACGTACACTAATTTGCTAGTGTTTTATTAGATCTAATAGGAGGCGACTATGTCGGTTGGATTGTGGGATGCCACGGTGCACGATCGAACCATTGGGGTTGTGAGAGCGATTCTAGATAGACGTCTGGATGTCAGTGCCATTGCTGGCCACTGGTGCAGAGGCCACTTTGGCACAAGCTGGGTTGGCGGAAGAATCAAGGCCGAGCTGGTAGTTTTCAACGAAGATGGCTCACTCGTGGTTTACCGGGAAAAGGACGCGGTCAATCGAGTTGAGTATCATCATGGTCGGGGTTTCATGTATTTCAATGGCGCTATAAATCCTTTGAGCTCCCATGATTTCAGTATCGAAGGGACAATACGCCCGTAGAACGCCAAGTTCTCCGGGCGTTCTACGTTACGGTTCTATTAAGTATTTGAATAAAAAATTGTAAAGGTGTAGTCTTTGGAATATGAAAATATTTTTTATAAGACACGGAGAAACTACAGGGGATGTAGAAAACCTATATGGTGGTACTTACGACGACCATTTGTCAGAAAAAGGAATCGAGCAATCGAAAAAATTGGCAGAATTGTTGAAAGATAAAGGTATAGAAATAATTTTTTCTAGCTCACTAATTCGCGCACAAGAGACTTCAAAATTACTTTCTGAGGTAGCGAACTGTGAAATCCAGGTTGTTCCTGAACTTCGAGAGAGAAATCAATACGGCTTTTTGTCTGGAACGAACAAGGACGAAGCAAAACAAAAGTATCCAAAGGAGGTTGAGATGTTAAAAGACAGACTTAATACAATAGAGGGTGCGGAGACCTACGAAGACTTTAGTAAACACGTAAGTGATGCTTTCGCTTCTATCGTAAACAGCTCTAAATACAGTTCTGTTGCAATAGTCTCGCATGGCGGCCCACTTAGAGTTCTTTTCAGAGATATTCTCAAGTGGGGTGAGTTAACAGAGATAGGTGATTGTGCATATGCAGAATTAGAGAAGATTGATGAAGATTATAGGTACATTGCCGGAGCAAATTTTAAAGCAGACTTTAAAATTGAATAAAATATGAAAACACTTAAGTTCAAAGATCATTTAGCAAAGAAAATTCTTTCTGGAGAAAAAACTTCTACTTGGAGGCTTTTTGATGATAAGGATTTGCAAGCAGGGGACGATTTAATTTTCATAAATAAAGAAACAAGTGAGCAATTTGGAGAGGCAAAAATTACAAATTTAAAAATAAGGACTCTCGGAACTTTGAACGAGGCGGATTGGGTAGGACATGAAAAGTTTGTGTCCGAAGAAGAAATGTATAAGGCTTATCGTGGGTATTATGGTGACAAAGTGAATGAAGGTTCAGAAGTAAAAATAATATCTTTTGAATTTAACCCAACTAAATGATTAAACATATAATATTCGATTTTGACGGAGTGGTAGCGGACAGTTTTGATATTAACTGGCCGTTAAGTAAAGATCACGACGAAACGGCAACGATGGAGGATTTTCTAGCTCATCATGATGGAAATGTTTATGCTGAACCGCGCATTAAATTTAGGGAAGAAAGAGTTCATGAGTTTTGGACTGAGTATCGTAGGCAACTTACCCCAGGGCATTTGGCAGATGCTATTGGACCAATAAAAAGGTTTGACGAAAGGTACTCAATGTATATTGTTTCAAGCACAAGTGAGGAAATAATGAAGGGTGTAATGGAAAAAGCTGGCATATTGAGTTTATTTGCTGCTGTTATGGGTCACGAGACACACAAATCAAAAGTAGAAAAATTTAAGATGTTAATGGATCAATACGATGTTACCTCGGATAATTCTATTTTTGTGACAGATACATTGGGTGATATAAAGGAAGCAAACAAAGTTGGTATAAAAACAATTGCAGAAACATTTGGGTACCACCCTCGCGAACGACTACTTCTCGGTGATCCATTTAAGATTGCGGATTCATGGAGTCAGATTGAGGAGATGGTTGGCGGGTTGTGATTTTTACAAAAATTAGTTTTTAATGTGAGTGTCTAGGAAACAACTAAATTTGTTATAATTGTAATATGAGAAAAGTTCAAAATAATATCCTTGTCGAGTTGCATGTTCCAAACTTGGAGTTAGTAAAAGATTTTTATTCAAAACTAGGTTTTGTCGTAGCTGTTGAGAATGCGCTTACTGAAACGCAAAGTGGATATTTAACAATGAACCGAACCGACAATCTTGGGACCACGCTACTTAATTTTTATGGTGGGGACGACAAGGTCTATAACCAGTCATATTTCAAAAAATTTCCAAAAGATACAAAGAGGGGTTATGCGGTAGAAATAACTATCCCAGTTGAAAATATCGAAGAATTATATAAGCAGATTGAAACTCAACTGAAAGATAATATTGCCCAACCTCTAAAGGAAATGCAGGACCACGAGCATATTTGGAAAGATTTCAGACTCGTTGACCCTTTTGGTTTCTATATTCGATTTACTGAGTTAATGGACTGGGGACAATAAAATATTTAATTATCTCCCTATGAAACCTATCATATTAATTTTCGGTCCGTCAGGAGTAGGTAAGTCTACTACAGCAGAATGGCTTGTAGAGGATTATGGTTATTTGCATTATAATTTTGATTTTTGGGACGGAAAAGGTATAGATGGACAAAATATTAAAATTGAAAAAAAGAATTATTTTTCAAATTATGACCCAAAACCACTTCGATTAAAAATTGATGAAAGTATAAATGAAAATAATGGGGCAGTGATAACATTCCCAAGTAATGTGATTCCAGATATAGAACATATAAAAGCTGGAGATTCTTATGGAATAAAAACTGTAATTTTATACAGTACAATGGAAAATTGCATTGATGCATTTATTGAAAGAGAAAAAAGGATAAATAGAAATTTACCAGTGACTCACTGGCATAAATACAATGATGATATTTATAAAACCGACATAACTAAATCAGAATTAGCTCCATATATAATAGAGATGTTTAAAGATGGTAGAAGAATCGACCATGGTTCTTTGCTTAAAGAAATTAATAAATTGATTAATCTTTAATAAAAAAATGAAAAGGAAATTGGAAAATGTAACCTTACTTGGTATTGATTGCTTAGATTTAGACAGATTGATACAAGTCGCAGAAATTTGTCAGAAGGACTTTGAGTTTGCGGAAGTTAAACTTCTTTCTTCGATAAAGTCAGATCATCCAAACGTGATTCCTATTAATGAAATAAAGTCTGTTGAAGAATATTCACGATTTGCCATAGCGGAAATTGATAAATATGTTAGTACAACCCATGTTCTCATAATCCAGTATGATGGCTTCATCTTGAACCCAGATGCATGGACTGATGAATTTCTGGAGTACGACTATATAGGTTCTCCATGGCTTGTTAGCCAGAAACTTTCAGTAAATGTTTTCGGATTTCCAGAAAAACTTGTAGGTAAGTTTGTTGTAGGTAACGGCGGGTTTTCTCTTAGAAGCAAAAAGTTGACTTCACTCTGTGCGGAACTTGCGCATAAAAATTTCTTTACCAAATATCATCCTGAAGACGTAGTTTTGTGTGTAAAAAATAGAAAATTTCTTGAAGACAGCGGAATAAAGTTTGCTCCAGTTCCACTTGCACAAAGATTTAGTTTTGAGGCAGAGAGTGAAGAAAAATATACTTGGGATGGGCAGTTTGGTTTTCACAGCCTTAATTGGACAGATATTTCAAAATGGTTGAAAAAGAATCCTAATTATAATATTAAAAACACTATTAGAGTGAAGATGAAAATAAAAAAATGGTAAAATAATATTAATTTATTACCAGGCTACTGGCTGTTATGTTTGGTATAATACCTAGATGAACGGACTTCTAAAAATAGACAACATAATGTTTTACGTGAAGGATCTTGATGCATCTGCTAATTTTTACAAAAATATTTTAGGCTTAGAACAAGTTTGGAGAGATGATGAATACAAGATGGTCGGGTTTGTTTTCCCTGGGACAAAATCTGAAATTGTAATTCATTCTGATCCAACTATCCCAAATCCAGACTTTAGTTTTCTAGTTTCTAGTGTAGAAGAATTTGTTAAAAGTTTTAAAGAAAAAGGTTACTCAGTTTTGAAAGAACCTTTTGATGTTCGACCGGGGAAATTTGCAACCGTTTCTGACCTAGATGGAAATGCTTTAAATATTATCGACTTGACCAAGTTCGGCAACAAACCTAAGTATGACTGATTAGCTTTAGAACGGTTCCAACTTCGTCCAGACGGTCAGGAAATTCTGATATAATTTATATATGAAAACAATTTTAGTTGATGCCGTGTTTACTTTTGTTTCTGAGGAGGGGGTTATTTTCAAGGAAATGTATGATCTTCTGGAAACTTATAAAAATAATAAAATCATTCTAACAAACGCGAGTGATGATAGGTTCGAGGCGTATGGTTTGAATAAAGTGCCATACCCAGTTTTTACGCTAAGGCACAACCCAGAAAAAACCGATCCAAAGTATTTTGAAACATTGCTTTCAACAAACAACATGACGAGCGGTAATGTTATTTATTTTGAACATAACCCAGAAGCTGTAAAGAGTGCAGAGTCAGTTGGAATAAAGTCTTACCACTATGATGAAGAAAAGAAAGACTTATTAGCGCTGAAAGATTTCCTCTCAACAAATCTCTAAATTCTTTCAGTCCAAAATTCGACGAAATAAGAAATAATTATTACTGTTTAAGACAGAGGTGAAAATCGTGGTACAGACAAGCGAGAACACTCAAACACTGACAACGCAAAGCCCACCAGCGGCGAGTTTCGCGACGGGCAAGGCTCTGGAACATGGGTGACACCTGTTCAGATTCTAATACTCATCAATCGTGCCAAGCGTGGAAAGCTTGGAAGGTACAAGCCTTGGTGGGAGTGAAAAACTTCTTCCTAACCGCCATGCCAAGAGTCGTCACCCCGACACTCTCGGGTGGCGCTTTTGTTTATGTGAATTTTGATATACTAAATTGCATGAAAATATTTGTAGTGTACGCAAAAGTCAAATTAACAAAAAAGCCAGAGTGGCTCGACGGTTTTCGAAGTAAATATGACAAACCGTATGAATATCACATCACCCTAAAACAACCATGTGTTTTGGAGGATGCTGAGGTGCCAGAAGTAAAAGCTAAGTTAAGTAGCTTGTTTTCTAGTTTAAAAATATCAGAAAATAAAATTATCCTAACTTTCAACTCTTTAAAAGTATATAGCGAGTTGCCAGAAAATACATGCATTATGATAAATTCAGAAAGTAATGCTGAGCTGAACGAGTTACAAAAAAGTATTCTTTCAGCTTTAGGGGAGTATAAAAAATATTTCAAGGAAAAGTACAAAAAATACGAAGAGCCTTTTATCCCGCATATTACTATTGGTAGAGTTCTTGATGAAAAGGCATATGCGGAAGCTTCTGAAGTACTCAAGCAAGATTACACTTGTGAAGGTGTAGTATCTGAAGTGGTGTTGGCTGTAGTTCAGAATAATACGGTTGATGAGGTAAATGACCCAAACAACCAAACAGTATATAAATTGTAATTTGGTATAATACCTATATGAAAAAAATAGAATGGAACAAAGTCACTAAGTTTTCTCAGATAATTGCAATAGTTTTGTTTGTCCTAGTTTATTTTTATGGATTTTATTTGGGCTCCCAAGTTAGAACTGCAAAGATTTTTGGAGAAAAAATAAATGATATTGTATTTGTTTGTGATGCAGGAAAAAATATTCACGCAGTATTCTACAAGCAAGGAGTGCATATATGGCCCGCTAACGAGGAAGATAATTTCTTGCTTCAAACTATCTCTGCTTCTGGTGCCAGGTATGCAAACTCTGACGAGAGTCTAGTTTTCTGGAACAAGGGTGATGGAGGGTTTATTATGAGGAATGATCAGGTTGATCCAGAATTTAAGAATTGTAAGACGAAATAAAAGATCCAAAAAAACACCCGAAGGTGTTTTTTTGGTTTGGGGGACAGCAAGATATTATTTTATACATCGTCACTG
>JBAQWP010000068.1:0-4296 GCA_049298975.1 Minisyncoccia bacterium | reverse complement strand
ACCTATCTTTTTAAAAAAATCATGAAGCGCTACTCCACCTGGAATACCGTCCGCATCATAGTCAGAGAAAATCGCGATCTTTTCATCTTTTTTTATGGCCTTGAGAATTCTCTTCACTGCTTTATCCATATCCTTTAGCAAAAATGGATCGTAAAGACTTTCGTACTTTGGATTAAGAAAACTCTCAGCAGATTCTAGATCCTCTATACCCCTCGAATACAAAAGCTGCCGAACTAGTGGAGAATAGCTCTCAAACATCTTATCTATCTTCTCTGGAATTGGCTCACGAAGTAAGTATTTTTTCGACATAAGGAGTAGTTTAGCATACATACAATTTCTTTCTCCTCCTATCATTTTTGGAGTACGCATAATTTGAGGGCTTCAAATTTGCTCGCTCTCGGCCCGTCGGCCTCCGAGAGTCTCCAAAAATGACAGGAGTCAACGAAATTTTTCCTTTATGTTAATATTAGAATATGATTGACTGTATATTTTGTAAAATTGTAAAAGGTGAAATTCCAAGTTTTAAAATTTATGAAGATGATGAGTTTTTGGCGTTTCTAGATATAAACCCAAAATCTCCCGGCCACACCCAGATTATCCCTAAAGAACATACTCGTTGGGTGTGGGATGTAGAGAATGTTGGTAGATATTTCGAAGTTGCAAAAAAAGTAGCTCTGGCTCAAAGAAAAGCTTTTGATACAGAATGGATACTTTCAAAAATAGTTGGTGATGAAGTACCTCATGCACACATCTGGGTTTACCCAAATGGAGATGTTAAAGGAGACAGAACTGACTTAGCTGGTAATTTAGAAAAGATAAAAGCTTCGCTAGATTAAAGTTACAAGAATCAAGATTGTTGAATAGAGGAATTATTCTTTAATCATTAATCAATAATCCTTAATCAAATTTATGATTGTACTAGGAATAACAGGGCAACCCGCATCAGGCAAAGATACTATAGCTGACTATTTGATAGATAGGGGTTTTACCAAGTACACCATGGGCGATATTATTCGTGCAGAAATGCGGGCTATTGGACTTCCTCTAGACCGGCCAAGCATGAGTAAATTTATAGAGAAGAAAAAAAGAGAGGCTGGTCTCGACTATATTTGCAAAATAATTCTTACAAAATTGGAAGATAAAACAGTAGTGCCTGGCATAAGAAGCACTGAAGAAGTAAAAACTTTCAGAAAGGAGCTAGGTGGTCAATTTACTTTAATAGCTGTCCAAACCCACATAGAAAGAAGACACAAATGGGCAACAGAAAGAAATAGAGAAGGTGACCAAATAACTCTAGAACAATTTAAAGCACAAGAAGATAGAGAAAGAGACAACTACGTTGCAGGCCAAGAAGTTGATCGAGTTGTAGAAATGGCTGACTATGTTATAGACAACGACGGCACGAGAGAAGATTTGTATAAAAAAGTGGATGAGTTGATTAGGAAACTATCATAGCCATTACTTGGAAGCCGAGCTTCCAAGTAATGAGTTTCGTAAAAGATTTGTATAAAAAGGTTGATGAATTGGTTTTAAAACTTACTCAAGAGCCTTAATACCAGGTAGGGTTTCGTTGACCAGGTAGTCGAGCATCGCGCCACCTCCGGTAGAGACGAAAGTGAACTTGTGTTCAAGGTTTAGTTTCTGAATAGATGCTACAGTATCCCCTCCTCCTATTATGCTTATCGCGCCTTTTGCAGTTTCTTCTGCGATAATTTCTGCAAGTTGTTCTGTTTTATCAGAAAAACCTTTTTCATAATTCCCTAAAGGCCCACTCCAAACAATAGTTTTTGCTCCAGAAATAATACTTCTTAACTCTTCAATAGTTTCCGGCCCCGCATCCATAATACACTCGCCTTTTGTAACTTCATTTATTTTCTTAAAAGATACATTTTCACCCTCCATAACAGTTACATCCGTAAAGGTTTTCATTTTTGGGTCGGCTACAACAGCACTTAAATCAACAGGATCGCTAGAAACTAGAGATACTCCGACTTCTAAGCCTTTTGTTTTAAACACATCGTTTGCTAATGCCCCCCCAACAAAAACTCTGTCGGCTGTTTTTAAATATTTTTGAATTAGGGGTAACTTTGTAGAAAACTTGGCTCCTCCTAAAATAAAAACAAATGGGTGATTTGGGTTAAACACATGAGAAAGATTTTCGATTTCTGACTTTAATACCAAACCTCCGTAGTGAGGCAAAAATTTTGGGACACCAACTAACGATGCGTGCTTTCTATGATCAACACTAAACGCATCATTAACATATATATCTGCCATCTGTGATAGTTTTTTCGCAAAATCTTCATCGTTTGTCTTTTCTCCTGGATTGATTCGAATGTTTTCAAAAAGGAGGACTCCTTTGTCTTCTAATTTCAAAAGTTTATCGACTGCTTCTGGTGTAAAGTAAGTAGGACAAAAATCAACCTTAAAATAACCGTTTAGGTGGTGCCAGATAGGGACAAGAGTACCATTACTTCCGTCCTTGTTTTCTAGGTGCGCGATGATGATTGTCTGCGCTTTCTTTTCTCGTAGATAGTCGACAGTAGAAACAGCTTTCTCCAAACGAAAAGCGTCGGTTATTTCTCCGTTTTCGTTTATAGGAACATTAAGATCCAGGCGCAAGAATACCTTCTTTCCTTCTAAATCAACTTCCTTAAGTTCGTCTATATATTTAATCATACTGGCAAATTTCTAATTACCTAATTTCTAATTTCTATTAAATCTTATCTACTATTTTAATAATTTCTACAAAATCTTTTGATTCTAGACTTTGCCTGCCGATGAGAAGTCCAGAAACATCTCCATCTCTCACAATACTTTCAGTATTAAACTTATCTACCGCACCCCCATATAAAACCAAAACCATAGATGACGGATCTCCAAATATATCTCTCAAAACTTTCTTTATGTATATCGACATCTCATGAACATCCCTTGACGACATTGCCTCCTTGGCACCTATTGTCCAAACAGGCTCATAAGCAACAACCACTTGTCCCAGAAATTTTTTCTCAATACCATTTAGACAATTTGATATTTGATTTTTGATCACTCCTAGATAGTCTCCATTGTGATCCCGACTTTGCTCCCCCACACAAAGTATAGCTGTCATCCCATAATCTATAACTGCTCTGACTTTCTCATTTATAACCGCATCAGTTTCACCCATTTTCCTTCGCTCTGAATGGCCAACAATAACGTAATCTACATTGAACTGCTCTATCTGCGAAACCGAAACTTCACCGGTCAGTGACCCTGCTGCTTTTGCGTTCGTGTCTTGAGTACCCAAATGCAAGTTACCTTTTTTAATCCCTGAAAAAATAGGTGTGTAAACAAAAGGAGGACAAAGAACTACATTGGTCTTTCGAACTTTCGTCATCACCCTTCGCACATCTGCCACGATCTTTTTCGCATCTTCTAGTCTTTCTGGATACATCTTCCAATTACCAACCACCAGTTTCTTTGCTTTTTTCATGTCCTGAATTATAGCAGATAGAATATATAAAAAAACTTCCAGAATAAGCTTGTTTGGGAAAATAATTTGTATGGATTTTTGCTCGATTTCAAGGTGTGAGTGAGGAATGCAACCAAGCTGTACAACTAGTACTGCGCGTGGAGCATCCGGAGCGAGCAACGCAGAAATCGATCAAAAAGACTACAAATTTATGGGATTTCTTTCCAAGAGGATATATCGAATCCACCCCCCGGCCCCGATGAAAAATTTGTATCCGCAAGGCCAGTTATATAAGTTACTGTAGCATTGTTATCTAGCTGTACAGTTTTGGCAACAACCTCATTTAAGTTTACGTTATTACTCAAATGCACAGTGCCATTTTGAGCATTTATGATCACTGCTCCAACATTATTTGAAAGATCAATGGCGTTCAAACCAGAACAACCGGTAGGGCACTGACTGGTAGTCAAAAGCATTAGATAGCTGGTTGACTGCCCGGAGCCTGCAAAAGTTACATTGTTTGAGAGTATCACTCTGCCATCTGTCATAACTACTCCACCACTTGAACCATATGATGAGCTGAGTCTAACAGTTACATTATTTCCAACTGTTATATTACCTTGTACATATACAGTGCCGGTAATAGTCATGTTAGCATTTATAGTCAAATTCCCAGTGATTTTTTTTGGACCAAAATTTCCTGCACTTGAGAAAGTATGATTCCCGGTTATGGTTCCCCCCAATACTGAATCTGCCTTCCAAGCATCTATCATTTCTTGGGTAACAGGCATCGATGTTGTTGCGGGATCACCCTTTGAAGTATTACAGGATTTGTTGTTACC
>JBAQWP010000067.1:0-14216 GCA_049298975.1 Minisyncoccia bacterium | reverse complement strand
AATCCAAACTTCTTTGGATTTTTATATTAATGTGACAGCCGGAAGTATGTTTTTTCAGTAGAAAAAACAACTGAGGCCGGGTCGGACAAATTTTGTTTTGACGAAAACAAAATTATCTCTGACCACACACTAAACGGGCGGTTAGCTCAGCTGGTTAGAGCGTGTTCTTGACGTGAACAAGGTCGTGGATTCGAATTCCTCACCGCCCACCAATATGAAAATCCTATCTATCGAAACATCTTGCGATGAAACAGCGGTAAGCCTTGTTGAGGCAAGTGGAGGCACAGAGTCACCCACATTCAAAGTGCTTGGTAATTCCCTTTTCTCTCAGATCGATATCCACAAAGAATACGGTGGGGTTTACCCCAATATTGCCAAAAGAGAGCATGCAAAGAACCTACCATTTATTCTAAAACAAGTTTTAGAACAGTCAGAAACACTAAATCTTAAATCCGAAATAACAAAGAATCCGAAAGAAACGGAGAATATCTGGAAAAAAATAAAAGAAATAACTAAAAGAGAATATGGGCTCTACGAAGGTATGAGAAAAGTCTTGGAAAATATTGAAAAGCCAAACATTGACGTTATATCCGTTACAACAGGACCAGGGTTAGCTCCGGCACTCTGGGTCGGAATTAGTTTTGCAAAGGCTCTTGAAGAGCTTTGGGGTATAACTGTTATTCCGGCAAACCATATGGAAGGCCATATAGCATCAATACTTATCGAAAGTGACGACAAAAGAAAGATCGAATTCCCTGCTCTTGCCATGCTTATTTCTGGTGGACACACAGAATTTGTTTACATAAAAAATTGGGGTGAATACGAAATTATCGGACAAACACTTGACGATGCAGTTGGTGAGGCGTTTGATAAGGTAGCCAGAATGCTTGGATTAGAATACCCTGGAGGACCAAAGGTTAGTCGACTAGCAAATGATGCATTAGTAGAAAATGCTCCAAAGTTAGCCAAGTTTACTAGACCTATGATAAAGTCGGACGACTTAAACTTTTCATTTTCTGGTCTTAAAACACAAGTCCTTTACTATATTCGAGATCTTACTCAAAATAATACCTTAGAACTATCGGATGATAATAAAAAAGATATTGCGCGAGAATTTGAAACCACAGTTATAGATGTTCTTATGACAAAAACTAAAAATGCGCTAGATAGATACGCCATAAAAACTCTAGTAGTAGCGGGTGGAGTTATCGCAAGCCAAAAAATTGCACAATCTTTTTCATCTCTTGAAGCTGAATATCAAGGATTGACAGTGAAACTTCCAACCAAACAGTTATCAACAGACAATTCTCTCATGATTGCCTCTGCAACATACATAAATTTATGTATTCATCCAGAGTTACTTAATAAAAATCACAACATAATCGCAAACGGCAATTCAAGACTTGACGAAAATTTGAAATAAATAGATGTTTTTGGTAGTATAATATGAAGAAGTACAAAAAAGGAAAAACCCGCGAATTGCGGGTTTTTCCTTTTTTGTTTTTATGTCTAATTATTGAAGATCTATTTCCTTGTTTATTTCCTCAATTTTTCTGTTATTCCTATATTCTCTGTACCATAGATAAGTTACTATAGCCAGTAAGATTAGTAGTAGAAGCGACACGCCGGTAGATACACCTGTACTTTCCTTACAAATATTATCTTGAGAACCTCCAAATAATTTCTGTGGCAAAGTGAACAGTGCACCTATAAGACTTCCGATATTCTTAAGTGAAGATGCAATACTTGCAATGAATTCTGAAGCAACGCCCTTTGTAGATGATGAGAAACCTGCAAGTGTAGTTAGACCCACATTTGCTAAGTTACTTAGAGCTGTTGTTGCAGTACTATTTGTTGCTGAATTTGATGCTTTTACTGTTGAAGTAGTTGTGCCTCTTGAAAGAGAACTTAATTTATTTTCTTCTTCAACATTTGAACCTCCCATTCCATAACCTACTTCATTGTTTACAACATTGCTTGATTTTGGAAAAGTACTTTTACTATTTCTGTAACTATCAATTTCTAGTTGTTGTTCAGCTGTAACTGGAAACGCAAGTTTACAATATATTTCATTTACTTTTTTCTTAGTAAGAATATATACATAACTTGTAGGTCCTGTGTGTCCCCATGGAGTAAGTACATCATCCTTATATCTAGTCTGGAATACATTGACTGCGTCTATAGTAGCTTTGTCATATACACCAGTTATTTGTAAGTCACTGAATCCTTCAAGATTCTTTAGGAATGCTTGTAGTTTGATAACTTCTACAGGATTATTTTTAAAGTCAACTCTAAGATAATCAAGTAGGTAGTTACATCCTTCTACCTTAGGTAGTGAGGCTATTCCTCCTGAAGAAGTTACTATCGAAGATCCGCCACCATATGATCCAACAATCGGGCCATTGCCACCTGAACCTCCACCTCCACCACCACCGCCTCCACCTCCATTGCCTCCACCACCAGCAGGACTATTTACATTTACATCCACTGTTGAGGAATTGTTTGAGTTATCAGAATCAGACTGATTTCCTGTGACACTAGCTGTGTTAGATATCTTTTGTCCTTCTGTGCCTGATTTCACCTTAACTATGATCTGTAATGATGTAGTTGAACCATTAGCTAGATCCCCAACTATCCATTCACTAGTAGTAGTTGAATAGCTACCAATTGTAGTAGTTGCAGATAGAAAATCGGTTACTGAAGGTAGGATGTCCTTTACTTTTACATTTGTTGCTTTATCTGGTCCCTTGTTTTCAAGAGAAATTGTGTAGGTTATTTCTTCATTCACGTTTGCAGAAGACTTGTTAGATGTCTTAACCACAGAAAGGTTAGAAGTTGGGGTTGAGCCACCTCCACCACCACCTGTATTGTTAGCAACATTTATTGTAAGATTTTTTTCATCATATCCGCATGCATTTACTGCTTTTATACCCACTACATATGTACCAACTGTTGTTGGAACACCAGATATTGTATTAGTGCTTGTAGCAAAAGTTACTCCAGCTGGAAGAGACGTTGAGGCCACTTCCCAAGATACTGAACTTGTAGATGAAGCTGACAAAGTATATGTGAAGCTTTGGTTAACTATAGTATTAGCTGTTAGTGCTGAAGTTACTTCAGGAAGTAAACACTGTGAAGCTGGTTTGTATGTAACGTACACGTAAAGTGTTCTTTCATACCTCTCAGATCCAAGAACTATTACTCCATCAGAATTTGTATTTGTATTACCGTATGGGAAGAAATCAAATACGTTGTTTACCGGTTGGTTATTTTGATCACTATACTTAGCGTCGTTCCAAGAAGCACCGTTTATCGCAACTGATGAATATAGATAATCTCCGTATTCTAAGTTGTCATATGTCACACAATCCGAGTCATTCTGATTTAGAATGGTTTTTCTGTTTGGTGAAAATGTTTCTGAATTCCAAGTCTGTGTTCTGATAGTTGTTGAAGCAATGTTTGAAGTAGTTGTAGCTAAATTCAAAGTAAATGTACCTTGTGGAAGTGCGTATGAGCTAGTTGCTATACTGTTCTGATCATTAGCTAGTACCAAACAAAATGTTATCTTACCCTTATTTATGGTTTGAACTGGAATTACATTTACTGTCCTAGTAACCGCAGTAGCAGATAGATCCTTTGAATCTTTTACATTGTAAGTGATTGTATAAGTACCTACTGTATTTACATCTACTGATCCAGTCTTTACTATGCTTGTAGTTATATTGCCATCTTCATGATCCTCTGCTGTTGCTCCTGGGTCAACAAAAGTATCTCCTATAGTTATAGTTATTGGATTAAGTCCAATTAAGGTAATAACTGGAGCATTGTTTGTTGGATTTATTCTCTCCAAAACATTTACAGTTCTTGTAACAGTTGTTGCTGAAAGACCTTTAGAGTCTTTTACATTGTAGGAAATGGTGTACGTACCAACCACACCAGAATTTACAGTTCCAGTTGTAATTATATTAGAAGTAATATCACCATCTTCTAGATCGTTTGCAGTTGCGCCAGGATTAGTAAAGGCATCTCCTACTGTAATACTAATTGTACTACTACCTATTAGAGTTATTACTGGGGCATTGTTTGTTGGATTCGTTCTATCCAAAACATTTACAGTTCTTATAACAGTTGTTGCTGAAAGACCTTTAGAGTCTTTTACATTGTAAGTGATTGTATAAGTACCAACTGTATTTCTATCTACTGATCCAGTCTTTACTATGCTTGTAGTTATATTGCCATCTTCATGATCCTCTGCTGTTGCTCCTGCATCTAGATATATATCTCCTTGGTAAAGTGTAGTAGGATTTAGGCCAAGAAGAGTTATGACAGGTGCTGTATTTATTTCTGAAGCTGGCTTAACAACTACTGTTCTTGTAACAGTCTCCGCACAAAGATCTTTTGAGTCCATGACATCATAAGTAACAGTGTATGTGCCCACCTTTGTTGTGTCGACATTGCTTATTGAAACAATTGAAGATGTAATATCACCATCCTCTTTATCACTAGCGTTAGCACCTAAATCAGTATAAGTCTGACCTACATATAGATAAACAGTTGAACTTCCGATTAGACTTATAATTGGTGCAGTATTCTTGTGTCCATTATTATCACCATGACCAGGCTTTCCTTTAGGACATCCTTCCTTTGGTGCAGGAATAATATCTTCAGTGTCTTGATGATGCTTATGAGCCTCTTCCCCAGAAACAGAAATAGTTATAGTGATGTAAGGATTAGTTTCACTGTGTGTTGCATGACAAATAGTTATTTTATCTCTTTTACCTCCTTTATTATTTTTTTCACCATCTTCATGGTCTTCATTCTTATCCTTATATGAATCGTGTGAATTGTCAGAATAGGAATAAATATCGGACTCTTTATCCTTATGTCCTTTTTCTTGTTCATCCTTGTCTGCAGATAAAGCAGTAGCTGGCGATTCGTCATATGACTTTTTGTCAAAATCACGATTCTCCGTACTGGCATATGCCACATTGAAAGATGATGAAAATACAGTCATCGACAGTATAGACAATACTGCGACAACTCGCATCCCTCTCATTATTTTTTTGTTTTTTGATTGCATAAATTTGTTCTAATTTTTTTCTAATCCTTTTAAGTAGCAGAAGAGTACATCTATTTCCAATATTTGTCAAATATAATTAAAGTGTCCAATATGAATTATATTCATATTTATAGCCATATTTTTTCAAGGACAAAAAAAAAGGAAAGTGTGACTTTTATAGTCTCGGTTTGTGGCTTAGAATTTGAGCATATATCAGACATCACTATATCGGACATAATGTGTCTTATAACAGTATATGTCCGATATGGCCTAATAATGTGGTTAAGATATAAATTTTATGATAACCTGACTACATATGAATGAGACATTCCTTTCACCCTATAACCCAGGTGCGACTGAAGAGAAAATCTATAAACTGTGGGAAGAAAGTGGTTTTTTTAACCCGGATATTTGTGTAGAAAAGAGGGTAACAGACTCCAATGCAGATTATTTTTCTATAGCTCTACCTCCACCAAATGTTACAGGAACTCTACATCTTGGTCACGCATTTGAAGACACTCTTCAGGACATAACTGCTAGATATAAAAGAATGCAAGGTTTAAGAACCCTTTGGATTCCAGGAACAGATCATGCACCTATTGCCACAGAAGCAAAGGTTGCGAAAATGCTAGAAAAAGATGAAGGGAAAAGAAAGCAGGATTTTGAAAGAGAAGATTTTGTAAAGAAAGTCGAAAAATTTGCTCAAGAGAGTCATGACACGATTGTAGACCAAGTTCGTAGAATAGGAGCATCACTCGACTGGTCACGTGAGGCTTTTACTTTTGATGAAAAGAGAAACCTCGCAGTAAGAACCATATTCAAAAAAATGTATGATGATGGATTAATCTATCGAGGAAACAGAATTGTGAATTGGGATCCAAAAGGCCAGACAACTATTTCTGATGATGAGATAGTATATATAGAAAGAAAATCGAAACTATACACCTTTAAGTATTCTCCAGACTTTCCAATTGCGATATCAACTACGAGACTAGAAACAAAAGTTGGTGATACAGCTGTTGCAGTACACCCCGAAGACAAGAGGTATACTGAGTATGTTGGTAAAACTTACGAAATAGAAGATTTCGCTGGTGAAAAATTGAGCATAAAAATAATTACTGACAAAGAAGTTGACCCAGAGTTTGGTACTGGAGCACTGGGAGTTACTCCGGCACACTCCATGGTTGACTGGGAAATGGCTCAAAAAAATTCACTAGCAGTAAAACAGGTAATAAATGAATACTCAAAGATGACAGTTAACTCCCCTATTCTTTCAGGTAAAAAAACAACGGAGGCTCGTGAAGCGATAGCGGACTGGCTAAAAGAAAAGGGTCTTTTAATTGAAGAAAAAGAGATCGACCAAAATGTATCTACAGCCGAAAGAACAGGGGCAATTATCGAACCTCTTCCTAAGTTGCAGTGGTTTCTGAATGTTAATAAAGAATTCACTTACGCACATGAAAATCTACCAGATTTTCATAAAGGCCAAATAGTCACCTTAAAACAACTTATGCTGTCTGTTGTCGAAAACAAAAGCATCACAATTCTTCCGGAAAATTTCGAAAAAATATACAGACATTGGATAAATAACTTAAGGGATTGGTGTATCAGTAGGCAACTTTGGTATGGACACAGAGTGCCTGTTTGGTATAGAGGAGTTGAGACATATTGTGGCATTAACAAACCAGAAGGAGACGACTGGGTTCAAGACTCAGACACATTAGATACATGGTTTTCTTCTGGATTATGGACATTTTCAACACTAGGATGGCCCGAGAATTCTCTAGACTTAGAAAAATACCACCCCACAAGCTTCATGTCGCCAGGATATGAAATACTACAGTTGTGGGTTTCAAGAATGATCCTAATGAGTACCTATGCCATTGGGCAAATACCGTTTAGACATGTTTATATACATGGAATTGTTAGGGATAGTAAAGGTCAAAAATTTAGCAAGTCACAAGGAAACGGAGTCGACCCAATAGATGTTATAAACGAATACGGAGCAGATGCACTTAGAATGGCACTAATAGTGGGAGTTGGGCCGGGAGCAGATAGCAAATTTGATTTTGCCAAAGTTAAAGCCTACAAGAACTTTGCAAATAAAATTTGGAATATAACAAGATATGTTCTCACATCTACGGAAAACTTTGATGGGAATAAACCTGAAAAAATGGCAGGCTCTGACGCAGCTCTGATTCAGGAATTTGACTCGTTAGCAACTGATGTTACGACAGACATGGATAACTATCGCTTCTACTTGGCAGCCGAAAAGTTATACCACTACGTCTGGCACACATTTGCTGATAAGATATTGGAGGAGTCAAAGGAAAAACTTAAAAGTGAAGATCTAGAAACTGTTTTATCTGCTCAGTATACTTTAAAATATATATTGGAGAATAGTCTAAAACTCCTGCATCCATTTATGCCTTTTATCACAGAGGAAATTTGGAGTTATTTACCATATAATAATAAAAAAATGTTAATGGTAACAAAATGGCCACAGTAAAATGATAATTTTAGTTAAAACATATCCATTTGTTCTTTCATTTGTTCTAGGATTAATTCCTGCTCTAAT
Source organism: Minisyncoccia bacterium (assembly GCA_049298975.1). Lineage (GTDB taxonomy): Bacteria > Patescibacteriota > Minisyncoccia > Phycocordibacterales > DATDWN01 > C7867-006. The sequence goes on along the minus strand of JBAQWP010000067.1, from coordinate 6,579 downwards.
CTGGATGTGGTTTTGGCTTAAAGAGGATCGACACCCTGAACCAGCAAAAAATCTAACTTTATCCTTCCTAGGTGGAATGATGGCAGTTTTTTTTGTCCTTCCTTTGCAAAGATACATATACGATAATTATAACGACAATATCAACATCTCCTTTGCTTTATGGGCAAGTATTGAAGAACTATCAAAATTTATAATTGTCTATTTTATAGCTCTAAGAAAAAGAGTTACTGATGAGCCTGTGGACGATATAATATACCTAATCGTCTCTGCTCTAGGATTTGTGGCTCTTGAAAATACACTATTCTTACTAGAACCGATTCAGAGTGGTGATTTAGTCAAGACAATAGTAAACAACAATATGCGTTTCTTGGGAGCGAGTCTTATCCACATAATGTCTTCTGCCACCATCGGAGTTTGTATGGGATTAACTTTTTATAGTAAAAAAAGCAGAAAGATTGAGTACACCTTGTTAGGAATTATCCTTGCTATACTCTTGCACACTGCATTCAACTTATTTATAATAAATCAAGCAGAAGGCAGCATTTTCTTTGTATTCGGAATGGTGTGGGTGGGTGTTATAGTTTTACTCTTATTATTTGAAAAAGTTAAAAATATCAGCAATAAAATATCATGAGAGACAACAGATCGTTCTTTGAAAAACTTACTGGAAGTATGAGGATGGATGAAGAAATAAATGAAGAATTAGAAGACGAGAAACCTATCGTCTCAAAAACTCCTGCGCCAAAAGGAGATGATTGGCTTGCTGAGGAAGAAGAAGAGGGCCAACTTACGGTGGATGTATATCAAACACCTGGAGAAATAGTAATAAAGAGTATGGTTGCAGGGGTAAAGCCTGAGGATTTGGATATATCTATTACTAGAGACATGGTTACTATTAAAGGAAAGAGAGAGACTGAGAGATTTGTAAAGGAAGACGACTACTTTCACAGAGAGTTATATTGGGGCTCATTTTCAAGATCTGTTATGTTGCCTTCAGAAGTTGATGTAGAGGAAGCTGAGGCAATTGAAAAGCATGGACTACTCATAATCAGGCTCCCTAAGATAGACAAAAATAAACAGACTCGACTTAGAGTAAAGGGATAAAAGTGAAAAGATTTATTTTATACATTTTTCTAGTTTTAGTTGTAGCTTACTTGGGATTGGGTATTTATTTTGCTCAAGAATATTATAGATTTAACACATCATCCCTATCACAAGCAATGGAAATTGCTTTATTTTGGCCAATTCCTTTCTTCAACCCCATACATTAGGAACCAGTTTTTGTGCCGAGACCCAGGGTCGGTCACGAGTTACTAAGTGTTCTCGGATGACTACATCCTGCGAGCACTAAGTACTCTCGACCCCGACTCGACCGTCGAGACTACTCGACATGTCTCCGTCTTTCGACCCAGGACACATGCAAAGCATGTTTGCATGTTGTCTCGGCACATTATAAAAGCACCCGTTCGGGTGCTTTTATAATGTGCCGAGACCCAGGGTCGAACTGGGGACCTATTCCTCTTCAGGGAAGCGCTCTACCAACTGAGCTATCTCGGCAATGAAAAAAATACTAACATATTCAGGGCTTTTTTAAAACCCTTAATTACTTAAATTTTTGAAATTCTCAAGTATGCTGTTTATGTTTGAGCTAGCCCCACCATATGCCTCTGTAACCGCCTTTATATATGGCTGGACGAGATAGTAGGCCCCAATAGCGGACCCTATGATAAATATCCAATACAAAGCACTCATGAACCTAGAGAGCCTCATAGACCTCTGCATGGAACGCAGAATATCATTATTCTCTTCAGCAAGCGCAATAGCTCTTTTTAGCAATTCTTTTTCTTCTGGGGTCATAGAGAATATTATAACAAATTAACTCAAAATATGAACGATATAACTGTGCCATCGATACGAATCGAACGTATATCTATCCCTTAGGACGGGACTGTTCTATCCATTGAACTACGACGGCAACAAAACAAGTAGCTTATGCTACTTGAGAGTTATTCTGGCCTATATTTAGGAGTTGCGCAAGCTTAGTTTTATTAAAACCAATTACAATTTGCCCGCCTATATCAATAACGGGTACACCAAGCTGCCCAGATTTATCTACCATTTCTTTCCTTTTCTCAGCATCTGATGCGACATTTATCTCTTCGTAACTTACTCCGTTTGCTTTAAAGTACTCTTTTGCCATATTACAGAAGTGACATGTTGGTGTTGAATATATTGTGACTTTGTTCATGTTTTTTTAAAATTAGTTAGTAAAGTATATCTAAAATACCTTTTTGAAACAACTATTTGAATATATTAACAAATCTTGACCATAAACCATCTTTTTTTGTAGAAGTAGTGGCGACATATTCGGTTTTTGGCACCACAACAACCATACTTTCCCCTTCCTTTGTTACGCTAAACTTGGACCTGATCTCCTCCTCCAAGCCAACATCTGTGTCGAGTCTCTGAATCTTATAGTTTAGATCAGTCTCTCTTTTTCTTAAATCCTCAACTCTTTCCTTGGAAATATTCATTAAAGTTTCACTTTCTCTCTTTTTTTTGTAAACCACCCAGGTCGAATTTATGGCTAAAATAACAACAACTAAAAGTAGCGTTAGAGTCAACCTATTGTACATAAAGTACCTCAATTTACGTTTTTGTTGAATATCTAGCATTTGTGTTATATTATACACAACTAACATGTTGTTCCAGAAAAAAAACAAAAAAGGACTTCAAAAGATCTGGGCTGTCTTATCCGTAATTATGATCATCGGAATGATAATGCTATACATTCCTGGTTTTTCTATTTAGAGAGGTAATTAGCCTTGAGGTTTAAACTTGTAATAAACCAAGGAAACCGCAAACAGATAAACAAACGAGCTCAGTGCCATAAATGGTATGGTTATATATCCATACTCTAATACGTAAACCTTAGCACATTCTGCTCCAACGCTCGTGCATGCAAGTATACCAACCCCAACACCCCAATGAACAAGGGAGTGATAGAAAGCCACAAATCCCCCTAGGAGTGTCATGGGAAAAAGATAACCAATAATTGATTTATCTTTTTTGTGAATTGCTAACAACGAAAGTAGGACCTGAGGATACATAAACAGTCTCTGAACCCAACATAGCTCACAAGGTGGGAAATTTATCACATTTGAATACCAAACACTAAAAACTAGTGCCCCTGAAGAAATAACAAATATTAACTCCAGAGGATACTTATGAACAAAATTCTGAATAAGTTTTCTAGAACTAGAATCAAAAGCAAAAGCCAAAACCACCATAACAAAAGCTATGTTTGATAAAAGAGTTAAGAATGTAATAAAAGAAGTCATTTATTGTGGCAATTGGCACAGAGTTCTCTCTGCTAAATCTGTAAGCTCTATTTCTCCAACTATCCTATATGTACTCGTAGCAATTGAACTAGTCGCAAATTCCCAAGTAGGATACGTGGTTATACCTGCATCCTTACAAACCTGTAACTGAGATCTACCATCTTGAGTAGAACACTCTACATATGGTAAATGCCTTTCTGAACTTCCAAACCTCTTTTTTTGAGTCTGGCAGTGTGGACACCAAAACGCACCGAAGAAAGTGACTCCTTTTTCTGGGTTTGCTATACATTTTGCAAAATCGTCATATTTGTTAGATCCTCTTTGTGCAATGATCACCCAAATAATTAGTGCTAGAACCAATATTCCTATAAACCAATTTGTCGTATTATTCATATTTGTTAATTATACTTTTCAGAAAGATTAACACAAAAGGGAAAATTTTTCTACATTAACCCCATATAGCTTATTTTATAAGCTTTTCCAAAGCTGGCTTCTCAATAACAAGATGACCTCTTCCAAAGACAACAAAGACGTTCTTTCCTTCTTGCCAGTACTTTTCTATCTCACTTACTATATTTGAATCCCTAAAATCACTAAGTCTTCTAGCTAATAGATTTACTTTTGTATTAGTCCTGTTTGGATTTACTAGATCATTTTGGCTTTCGTCCTCATTAAAATCTTTACCTACAATCTCTTTGTATAGTGCTTTCAGTATATCAAGAGACAATTCCATCCCCTTCCATAGATCATTATTTTTCTCTCTTTTAATCCAGTCTTGTGTCCACTCATTAAAATCTGGCCTTGGATTGGGAATACGATGATACATATCAATATAAGATAAAAACTTATATAAAAGAGCTTCTCTTAAATCTATATCACTAAACTTCTTAAACAAATTATCCATACTTCCATCTGGAGAAATTATTTCAGTCTTTCCATTTGCTAAAAAAGTAATATATCCTCCTTCTGAAGATCTAGTTACTGCTGACTCCTCACTCTCCTATAACTTTCTTAACCCTCCTTCTACAAAAATAATCGTATTCTTATTGTTTGTAGTATCTAAAAACTTATTCCAATACTCTTTAAGAGATGGGTACTGTGGGTTATTTATATCTCTTGAATGGTTTGCGCCAAAGTAGAACAGTGATTGCTTGTCATTATTTACTTCAAAAGTGCTAAATACATCAGTATATTTTTTAGATTCTTCAGCATATTGTTCTCTTGGTAATAAGTAATCTGAAATAGACATAAATTATTTGCTTGGGACATATTCCATTTTAATGTGAGTTCCTTCTTCCTCAACATCTTTATACCCTAACCTTCTATATAGCTCTTGAGCTCTGTTTTGTTTGAATACTTGTAACTTAATTGGAATACTTTTTTCATCTGACTCCTTAATCAAATTGGTTAGAAGTTTACTACCAATTCCCTTACCTTGAAATTCAGGCAAGATCACAAGTTCACTCGCAAAAATATGATCAGGATAGTTTATAAATGAACAATATCCTGCAGGTACATTATTGAAATATATTATCTGATGAGTTTCTGGAATCCACGATCTTTCAAAGAATCCGTCCTGCATCTTCTCATCCCAACTACCAAATTGTTTCAAAACAACATCATGGTAAGCAAGATGATGGACATTTTTTGCAAACTCAAAATCATTTTTTTCGGCAGGTCTTTTTGTGATTATTTCATTCATAATTATATCTGAGCCATTCTTTGTTTATGTTCATCGCTATCTATCAAACCACAAGATTTGTATTTTCTGCCACTTCCGCATGGACAGGGGTCATTTCTTCCTATTTTTTCTCCTGTTTCATTTTTTAGCGAAACAGTAGAGCTAGAAACCGACTTTTCCTCAGTTAATGAACCAGCACTCTCCTTTATCTCCGTAAGTTTAATAGGAGTATCAATAAATATTTCCTGAGCTTGAATTTGAGGGATAAGTTTGAGTATTTCTAGAGCAATAGAAGTTTGCATTTCCTTAAACAACTTGAGTCCTTCTTTTTTATACTCCACCAAGGGATCTCTCTGTCCATATGCTCTTAAATTTACTGAGGATCTCATGTAATCCATCACTTCTAGGTGTTCTACCCAATACATATCCGTTGCTTGCAATATTACTCTTCGAAGCTGGTTTAGAAAAACCTTGTCAGCATTCTTCATTTTTTCTAAAACAACTTCTCTTTCCTTTTCTTCGGCTAGCTCAGATATTTCATTTATATATTCACGAATTTTATCTTCATTTCCAAGTAATACATTCCGCCTTCGGCTGTACATTGTTTTTCTCTGAAAATTCAAAACATCATCAAACTCGAGCACATGTTTCCTAGCATCGAAATTTAGTCCCTCAATTTTCTCTTGAGCATTTTCGAGAGATTTTGTAATCATTCTGTTTTGAATTGGCTCATCCTCAGCTATGCCAAGCTTACCCATCATTCCCTTTATTGATTCCCCACCAAAAACTCTCATCAAATGATCGTCCAAAGATACAAAAAACTGCGTCTCTCCTGGATCTCCTTGTCTTCCAGACCTACCTCGAAGCTGATTATCTATTCTTCTGGCATCATGCCTTTCGGTTCCAAGCACAAAAAGACCGCCATTGGATTTTACTTCTTCATACATTTCCTTACTACCAGGATTACCACCAAGTTTAACGTCCACACCTCTCCCAGCCATGTTTGTGGCTATAGTAACTGCACCCTTTTTCCCAGCTTGAGCAATAATCTCTCCCTCCCTGGTATGATTTTTTGCATTTAGTATTTCGTGTGGGACCCCTTCTGCCTTCAAAAATTCAGAAAGCATTTCATTTTTTTCAATAGAAACTGTACCGATAAGCACCGGCTGACCCTTCTTGTGCCTTTCCTTTACTTCTCGACTGATCGCTCTCCACTTTCCAGCTTCTGTTTGATAGATTAGATCGTTATGGTCAATTCTTTTTATATCTCTATTTGTGGGAACCTTCACCACATTTAACCCATAAACCTTAAAAAACTCTTCTGAGGAAGTTGCGGCAGTTCCGGTCATGCCCGAAAGTTTTTTGTAAAGTCTAAAATAGTTCTGGAAAGTAATAGAAGCAAATGTTCTGGATTCTTTCTGAATAGGAACTTTTTCCTTAGCTTCTATCGCTTGATGTAGTCCTTCTGACCAGCGTCTACCAGGTTGAAGTCTTCCGGTAAATTCATCAACAATCACGACTTCACCATCTTTAACCACATATTCTTTATCTCTATGA
>JBAQWP010000066.1:0-10011 GCA_049298975.1 Minisyncoccia bacterium | reverse complement strand
GAGGTACATTGCTAACCAAGGCAAGAAAGACCACGGTACCACTCATCGCTTCTGATTCTCATGAACCCTTGCATCCCGAAACCCCGTACGACTCTGTAACCAGAGGAGTGCGGGGAGGAGGTCATTGGCTGATGGGATTTTGGAACTGTGGTATAATAAATCATTATTAATAATCCAAATTAAATTTATGGGAATGGAATCATTTAATTCAGTGCCAAAACCAATAGTTTCGGATGAATCAGAGAGAAAAGAAGCTGAATTTACAAGCGAAGATAGGGCAGAATTACTAAAGAAAGATCTGGAAAGACTAGCTGATCTTCACAAATTAGCTGCGGAAAACCAACAAAAGAGAATAAGAGGTGAAATAAGTGGAGTTCGTTGTGATGAAGAAGACTCACACATTCAAAAGACGATAAAGGAAGTTGAAGACGATATCAAAAGTTTAAGGGAAAATGCGTAATAAATTATATTATGTGGCTTTTTACTTTTCGTCATTAACGGTTGTATTATCTTTTGTCTATTTAATTTTAAATAAAATCCCTATATCAATGGATGTTTTTGTATTGACTTTATCAGGTTCACTTGTTGTTTTTGTGATTATATCCAGTATTAAAAACAAAATGATTATTAAGTTTTTAATAAGTGGGTTGGAGTATTATGATAGAAAAGATATAGATTATCTAGGGATACCGATTGATAAAAAAAGAGATAGAGTGTTTCATAATTATATAAATAAAAAGCCCTTTTTAAGGAACTTACTCTTGGTATTTTGTTTAATAATTATATTATTTTCCATTTGGCAAATAATTGTAATTTATCGATTATTGTTTTAGTTGTTGACTAAAGCGTTGGGATATACACACTTATGTCATTCAGCCTCTCAAAGCTGGTTCTGATATCGTCCAGTAAGTCGCGCACTGCTCCCTCCGTAGCTTTATGCGAAGGGAGAACGAAAAAGAGCCAATAAATATGGTTCCATTTTTTATACCGACAGGATTGTAGAACTGGTATAATATTTTTGTATGGAAGGAATACCAAACCAAGAAACACCGAAAAATATCTACGAAAATGAAAGTTTTGTAACTTTGTATCGTTACGAAAATCCAGCTGTTGCATATGACGAGAGTAGAGAAGGAACTGTCTCAAAACCAGAATTAGTGGGTCAATGGTATACAAATAACCTGGGTGATTTAAAGACTTATGTAAAATCTAGGCAACCAGGGGCAAGTTGGTAGCAATAAGAATCCATCGTTACAAACTAGAATCACACGATGCTACCCAATTGGATGAAACCAAAGATATGGATATTGAAAAAGGAAATTACATTGTTTCCGATACAGAAGCTAGAAATTCAAGAATTGAAATACCCCTAAATGTTGAAACCGCTAATAAAAATAAATTTCTAATGACTGATTGGCAGAGATTAAATGATTTTATTGATGCCAACCTCTCTTCTGAAAGTTTAATTGAGAAGTCTAGATAGTAAAGTTTACAATCCCATTTCTAGCATCGTTCACTTTATCGCGTTGAATTTGATACAATGATCAAATGAAAACCTTTCAAATTGTCACCACAATTGTTGGCATAACAATGTCGCTGGGTTATTATCCTCAGGCATATAAAATCTGGAAGTTAAAATCCGCCAAAGAAATTTCCTTAATCAACTATCTAATTCTTGGAGTAGGCACGACAGTTTGGTTTATCTATGGCTATGTATTAAAAGACTTGGTCATAATGACTAGTTTTATATTTGGAGTTATTGGCTCTTGGCTTATGATCTTTCTAGTACTCAAGTATAGAGACAGATCAAACTTAATCCATTAGATTTAGCTAATTATATCATCTGAAATTCCTCAAAAACACTTTGGTACAAACTAATTATTCTTCGAGCTTCTCTTTGGGTTAAGGCGAAATTATTTCCTTGGTGGGCAATAGCATTTCTTGTCTTGTGAGCCTCCCAAGCATTATCAATCGTAGTAAAGTCACTTTTTTCAATCATTTTCATTTTCTCCCCTATGGTATCCCCTGGCAGTTGCATTTTATCTAGAAGATCAGCCAACATTATATCTGCCTCAATGATAGCCAGTCTCCAATCATTTTCGTTTAATGAATCTGAAAGATCTAGAATCCTCTCCCATTGCGTATTGCCCTTTGTTGCCTCTGCTATAACTACATCTGGATAGTAGAGTTTTTTCTCCACCTTTCTTATTGAATCAATTTTTGTCCATAGATACGCAATTAAAAAGAAACACAGGATACATAAAGCAAATAGTATGTATTTTAGATTTTTATAAAGGGTAAGCAAAAATGATGCTATTTTGTCAGACAAACTATCACCTTTGGTAATCCCGATATCACTCTCGCTTACCCAACCATCTACACCTTCTTCATAATCTACATACCAATACCTTTCACCATTTATAAATATGGGTCCCCTAAGTATTTTGCCTCTGTCACCAGCCTTGTGATCACCTATTTTATTACCATTTTCATCATAAACTGCACTAGAAACAGTGTTCATTACTGACTTACCGATAGGGTCTTCCACGCTTGATATAGGCTGGGTGAGACTTCTTACTTGATCCTCCCTAACCCAGCCATCTGGTGGCGTGTCATAGTCCACATACCAGTACCTTACACCATTTACCTCCACAGGACCTTGAATGACTCTTCCGGCATCACCTAATTTGTGACTTCCAAGTTTCCTGCCACCTGGAGAATCATAAACATCATTATCTCCCATACTTACAACTCTCATACCTATTGGATTTTCAAGAGCTGAGAGTGGAATAGTCTTTGCAACTAGCTTTCCTTTTTCCGTAAATCTTTCATACCAAGGAAGTGAACTATTTAGCCCAACAGCATCATTACCAAAACTAAAAAAACCTACTAAAATGTTTAATGCTGTACCTATTAGGAGTATAAGCAAAAACATTCCCAAAACTTCTGAAAAAATCTTTCCACCGGTTGCTGGGGCCCAAGGAGCATCTGGTTTTTTTTCTTCTGCCATAGAGATAGTATAAACTAATTTTCTCCCAAAAACTTTTTACCAATGTGAAAAAGTATGTTTTCTGCAGAATGTGATGCCATAAACTGAATACCAAGAGGTAAATCTACACCTTCCCTATTTACTTTTCCACTCGGTATCGAAATAGCTGGTATACCGGCAATATTTGCTGGTACTGTAAATATATCTTCAAGATAAAGTGTGAGAGGATCACCTATTTTTTCTCCGATTTTAAAAGCTGGACCAGGTGCGGTTGGAGTAACAATCGCATCCACTTTTTCAAAAACATCATCAAACTCTTTAGTAATCTTTTGTCTCAGCACCCATGCTTTATTGTAATAAGCATCATGATAACCACTAGATAATACGTATGTTCCGATTAATATCCTTCTTCTAACTTCTTTTCCAAAACCTGCGCCTCTAGTTTTTAAGTAGTCGGAAAGTAAATTGTCCGACTCAACGTGTAGTCCATACTTTACACCGTCAAATCTGGCCATGTTTGAAGAAACTTCTGCTGGACAAATAATATAGTAGACAGCCAAAGAGTATTCGATAGAAGGAAGTGTCACAGGTATTATTTCATAGCCAAGATTCTGAAGTTTCTTAATTGACTCATCAAAATTTTTTCTCACGTCCCCCTCCAAACCTTTCTCTAAAATATGATAAGGAACACCTATTTTCATTTTATCTTTGGCTTCCCTGTTTCTATAAACCCCTTCACCAAATGTTGTACTATCGTTTGGATCTAAACCTTTAATTGCACCAAACATTATCTCTGAATCAGATACTGTTTTGGTGATTGGACCAATAACATCGAGTGAGGATGCCATTGCCATTAAGCCATGTCTTGATACACCCCCATAGGTCGGTTTAAGGCCAACCACCCCACAAAAAGCTGCTGGTTCTCTGACAGACCCGCCTGTATCTGATCCTAGAGACGCCAGTGCCCCATTCATAGCCACCGAAGCAACTGACCCACCTGAAGAGCCCCCTGGAACTCTGGTTTTATCAATAGGATTTCTAGTAATACCAAAAGCAGAATTTTCAGTTGAACCACCCATAGCAAACTCGTCCATGTTTGTCCTGCCTAGAATTACTGCTTTTTCTGATTTTAATTTTTTTGTAACTGTGGAGTCATATGGTGAAACAAAACCTTCGAGAATCTTTGAGGCGGAAGTGGCTTTTTTACCCTTTATAAGAATATTATCTTTTAAACTAATTGGAATTCCGGTTAGACTTTTTATATCACCTTCTTTTATTGCTAAGTCTGCAATTTCTGCATTTTCCAAAACATCGGAAAAAACCTCTAAATAAGCATTTATCTCTGGATTAACTTTATTAATATTTTCTAAATACTTCTCTGCAAGCTCTCTTGAAGATATCTTCTTTAAATCCAACGCTTCCCTAGCATCTTTAATTGTAAGTTTAGAAATATCCATAGTTTATAGTATTTTTTTTACAACAAGATAATCTCCATCTCTTTTTGGAGCATTTTTTAACAAATCATCTTTATACTCATTGGGGTTGTTAGTTGGAATGTCCTCCCTCATTACGTTTCTCAAACTAGAAACCTTTCTTTCACTATCTCCAGAGAATTTTTGAACAGTACCAACATACTCCAAAATAGAACCAATATCGCTTGTGATTTTTTCTAACTCTTCTGGTGCAATATCCATTCTCACCAAATCTGCTAAATTTTTTACTTCTTCTTTAGTTACAGCCATAAAAATGATAATACCATACTAAATCATTTCCAAAAACTCCCGTTCAGTTAGTATATTAACACCTAGTTTTAACGCTTTTTCATACTTAGAACCTGGATTCTCCCCAACTATCACATAGCTAGTTTCCTTTGAAACACTTTCGCTTATGTCTCCACCATTCTTTCTAATCATATCCTTGGCTTCATCACGAGACAAAGATATAGTTCCGGTTAAAACGAAACTTTTTCCGTTAAACTTGCCTTGGTTTGGTGAAAAATCATACTTATCTATTATCACCACTTTTAATAGATTTTTAACGATTTTTTGATGCTCTTTTGTTTTGAAGAAATCCACTATAGATCTGGCTATTATTGGTCCGACCCCATTTAAGTTTTCAAGCTCTTCATATTTAGCTGACATTAATTTTTCCAAGGTTTTGAAGTTCTTAGAAAGATCGACTGCTGTCTCCTCACCCACTTGTGGAATAGACAGCCCCACCAAAAATCTTGGCAGGGTAACTTTTTTTGATTTTTCGATTGAAGTAAGTAAATTATCAACTGACTTTTCTGCAAAACGTGGAAGAAGTAGTAAATCTCCACGTTTTAAAGTAAATATATCTGCATATTCAGAAATCAAATTATTTTCCAAAAGAAGATCGATGACTTTGGGTCCACAATCCACGATGTCAAAAGATTTTTTTGAAACAAAATGATAAAACTTTCTTTTTTGTTGTTCAAAAGAATTTTTATAAACACATCTCCAAGCTGCCTGCCCTGGTATTCTTTCAATACTGCCATCGCCCCCACAATTCTCAACATACTTTGGCCATTTAAACTCTTTTTCCTTTCCTACTCTAAGTTCTTTGACTACTGAGACGATGTCTGGGATTACATCCCCAGCTTTTTGAAGAATAACCGTATCACCAATTCGGACGTCTAGTCTTCTTATTTCATCTTCATTATGTAATGTCGCCCGGGAAACAGTGGAACCTGAAACCAGAACGGGGGTAAGATGCGCAACTGGGGTAAGTACTCCTGTTCTTCCTACCTGAAGCACAATGTCTTCAACCACTGTTGTTACCTGCTCAGCAGGAAACTTATATGCCACCCCCCAACGTGGAGATTTAGCTGTATAACCCAAAGCATCTTGAATTTTTTTGGAATTAACCTTGATTACTATACCATCTAGGCAATAATCCAAACTGTCTTTTTTCCTAGTCCATTCTTTATAAAAATTCTCAACACCTTGGATAGAATCAAACACCTTGTAATATTTATTTATCTCAAAACCTAGATTAGACAGAGTTGCTAACTCACTGGACTGGGTATCAATTCCAGTAGTTGAAACTGACTCAATGTCATAGATAAAGGAATTAAGTTTTCTTGCCCTAGCCATTTTTGGATCAAGCTGCCTCATGGCTCCCGCCGCCAAGTTTCTAGTATTTGCATATAGCTCTTCACCAGACTTTTTTCTTTCCTTGTTAATCTTTTCTAAATCCTTTTTTCCAATCCATGCCTCACCTACACAAATGAGGTCTACCTTTTTTTGTAGCGAGAGCGGTACGCTGTCGATTGTTTTTATGTTGTGAGTAACATCCTCACCAACCTGGCCATCTCCCCTTGTAGCACCACGAATTAGTTTTCCGTTTATATAAGTTAGAATAATTTTCAAACCATCAATTTTTAGTTCGCAACAGTATTCCAGCTTTTCATCCTCCACCCCTGTTTTTCTTATAAAATTCTTAACTTTTTCTTCCCACTTTACTAACTCGTTAAAATCAAATACATCATCAAAAGACCACTGCTTGTGTTCATGCTTAACCTTTATAAATTCTTTAAGAGGCTCGCCGCCTATTCTTTCTGTGGGACTATCACTTGTCTTTAGTTCAGGAAAATCTTCCTCTATTTTTGCCAACTCTTTAACTAGAGAATCATAGGCCTCATCAGATATCTTTGGCTTATCTAGTGTATGGTATAAATGCCTGTGGTGATGGACAGTTTTCTTAAGCTTATCGTATCTCTCCCTTACACTACTAGGTATAACCTTCATTCCGGCCATTATAGCATCAAATTTAGTATGTTATGGTAATACCTCTTTCTACCTTTCTGGCCGCACCCGTATTACAATTGTTGTAACCATATGACTCAATTCTTGTTAGCCCATATGAGGATGGTGGAGAAGGGACTTTGGCTACTCTTACAACAACACAGCCCTTTGGTTGTAAACTATTTATTGTAAAAGTCGAGGTAGCATTTGAAACTCCACCACCCCCCACAGAATAATTAGCACTGTTACAACTTATGGTCGAAGGAGTGTTAGTTGCAAATGCACTTGTCCCTGATGGATTTTTTAGGTCCCAATATATAGCACACTCAATACCACTCTCCGCGTTATAGTAAGCATATTGGGATTCCTGGTTAGAATACGCTATTACAACTTGCTTTAGGGCAGTATTCACCACAACAAAACTAACTAGAAGTAACAGAGAGGTAGTCACTATCGCAATAAGCAGTGCAAAACCATTTTTAATTTTTTTATCTTTAGTATTCATAATTTTACCTGTTAAGTAGAAGTTCGGATACTTGAATCTGTTTCGCTTGGCCACGATTGGTCCAACTGAGTGTCACATTCATCCTTACTTCATTTGCAGAAATTTGAGTAAAAGTAATACTTCGGACAAATGAGGTGTTGGCCCAAGTGCCACTGTAACCGTATGCTCCACTCGTTGTATTCACTTTTAGAACAGAGCAGGTGCCACTACAAGTCGATAATTTGGTTCCAGAATTCATATCTAACTGACAGGTTTTACCAAAATAGCACGCCTCACCAGCTGAATCAGTTATACCGTATAACCAGTTTCTTGAAGTGCCGTTTAGGGTTAGGAGTGCGTTTTCATCCCTAATATTCTTAACATATTCTATAGATTCCTGAATAAGATAAAAAGCTGTAATTTCTTCTTTGGTCAAGCCTGAGTACTGTAGCCCGCTTTGTACAGCACTAAAAGTAGCTAAAATAGAAAGAGATAAAATTCCAACAGCTACTAGAGTCTCAACTACTGTAAAACCCCTATTCTTTGTTATATTTAATATATTCATTTAATTAAAATCAAACTGTCTCTGAGAAACTGTAGTTTCAAGATAGAACGTTGAACCTCTAGTTCCAGTACCCCCTGCTACACCCTTTATTTGTATCGTAACTCTAGGTTGGAGTGTGTCATATGGGTCTGAACCACTTACGATAAAATTAAGACTGCTTATGTTAACTTCTGGTGAAGTAATAAAAGTTTCCACTCCCCCAACACTTCTCTTTATTCTACCACTAGATAAATAATACCTTATCGGAGCAGCATTGAAGGTGACTGTAAAATCACTTGATCCGCCACCTGTACAGTCACTGTAGGTCGATCCTAGAGGAGTATAGGATCCACAATTGTATGCCTTAGAAAACCTTATTGTTCTTGTCATGCTCTCGAGAGTTAGGTTTAGATTATCCATCACTGAGCGAAGATTATTTGACTTTTGATTTGCAGAAAATACACTCACGATTGCACCAGACATAATTAACATTACGATTATAAACATCGAACTTGCAACCATTATTTCAATAAGAGTTAGGCCCTTTTTAAAACTATTCTTTTTTACAGAAATATTCATCATTGCATCGAGACTTGGCCAGTTGGATCAATACTTATCGTTAAAACTGTACCCCTGCTTGAAGTTAAGACAATCTGGGTTACATTGGTAGTGGTCGGGCATGATTTAATTTTACCGCCTGGATTGGTGTAATAAACTACCGTATCTGGGTTGGGCCTCCTAAAAGTGATATATAAATCTCTTGCCGAGTTACTTGCTGGACAATTTGAGCCCACCAAGCTGAAAGATGCCATTGTGACATTATTTCTTAAATCTACTTTTTCTACACACTCCCCTGAGGAAATACAGGAACCCAATGAATCGTTATATAATTCATCTCCATTTTTATCGACGAAAATATAGTACGAACTTGGACTACTAGCTGGATAAAAGTAAATACCGTATGCTCTACTAAAATCTCCGGTATCCTTTGTTACTTCTCTAACGTTTATTCCATACGACTGCGCTTGCCTGACTGCAATGAGCAATTCTTTTCCAGCGGCTGCCAGAGACAACTTATCGTTAAACGAGATGTAATTAAATAAAACCATAGACATAATATAAGTCACTATAGCTACAACAATTATTATCTCAATAAGAGTAAATGCTTTTTTTTGTTTAAACATTAGTTTGTTAGACTTATAAGCGAACTTAAGCTTAGGAGATCGATCCTAGTAAAGAATACTATTGCCACTGCAATAATAAGAAAGGGTGCAAAAGGCACCTCCGAAGCCATATGGAGCTTTCTTTTTGGGTTTATACTAAACCTTCCAGCTAAAATCATTGCTATTCCGTATACCGCACCTATCCAAAAAGCTAGAACTACTGCGGAAACTCCAGAGACAAACCCGAGAAGTGCCCCTATGCCGATTGCTAATTTTGCGTCTCCAAATCCGATCCAGCGACCTCCAGACACAAGCCAAAGAAGCGCAAACGGAACAAACAGTAATATTGGAGCAGCTAAATCAAGATAATCTATTAAATTAATAGTTGAGTATATGTTGTGTTTGCAAAAGAAAAACAAGCCAAGCTTAACAACACTAAGAAAGATGAAGCTGTAAACAAAAGCATTTGGAATTATTTTGTGTTTAATGTCATAAATAGATATGACCATTAGAATACTGAATACAATACAGTAATAAACAAAGAAAAATACAGAGTATAGAAAGCCGTTACTAAAGCTTCCATATATATGCCATAAAGAATACTGCCTTAGAGCAATTAACACAAAAATCACACCAGTTAAGAATTCAACTACGGGATACTGCAATGAAATCCTACTATTACATGATCTGCATTTACCTTGTTGAAAAAGAAAGCTTAGAATCGGAAATAATTCATACCATTTTAGATTTTTACTACAAGAAAAACATTTTGAGCGACTATTATAAATTGATAAACCTGTTTTGTACCTATACGATACTACATTTAAAAAACTCCCTATAATTGCACCAAGAACAAAAATAGTAATTAAAGTTACTGTGTCCATACAAATATTATACAACAAGGAGTTAAACCCCGAAAGAAAATTGGTGATAACTTTTTAAATGACCTCCTCCCCGCACTCCTCTGGTTACAGAGTCGTACGGGGTTTCGGGATGCAAGGGTTCATGAGAATCAGAAGCGATGAGTGGTACCGTGGTCTTTCTTGCCTTGGTTAGCAATGTAC
>JBAQWP010000065.1:0-3143 GCA_049298975.1 Minisyncoccia bacterium | reverse complement strand
TGCTTTTACGAGCTCAAAGAGAGTTGTTGGCGCGATCTGAGAAAGATCCGCATAAAATGTGGTGCCTATGATTTTATGTTTCAAAGTAGGCTCAACTTTTGCCTGATCATATAGTGTTTTACTGTCATCGTTAGACAACACTCCATATGCATATTTTGCTTTCTCAACCTTGGCTTTATCCTCGCCAGAGGTGGCATTTTTGTAAGCCTTAAGCATTGCCTCATAACCCTGTTTGACTTCCTCCTTAGTTGAACCTGTTTTTACCCCTATGTCTGAGTAGAGATCTTTAGCAGGATTAATATTTGCGACCGTATCTCTAAACTGCTTTTCCTGTTTTTGAGTTAATAACTGATTTCTACCAGCTGGAGGAATGTTATAAAGGGCAACCCCAGCTGTGGTAATTGCGAGCTGTTTTTTTTGTTCTGTGGTTGAAGCTAGAGCAAGAGCCTTCCTTAGCATTTTTTCAACACCAGCCTTGTCTTTGGAATATAGAGAAGTAGTGGTACTCAAAGCTTTCTCGACTGAAAGTTTGAAAAGGTTTGAAAGATCTTCTTCAGAAAGTTTGTTCCAGTACGTTTTGGCTATTTGGTCATATACCTCCAAATCAAACATCACATACTTGTCATCAATATTTTCAGAAACCTTTTTTACAGGTAGATTAATTTTTTGAAAATAATACAAACCTCCAACAACTGACAGCAGAACAATCGCAAAAAATATTCTTCTTATGTTTGTAGACATGAAAACATTTTATCATCTTTTCACAAAGTCGAAAGGCCGGGAATATTTCCCCGGCCCTTTTAGTCTTTCGTCTCAAAGTCTAAATTGAGAAGATACCTCTGATAGCGTAAAAAATCGCTAAGCAAGGCACACCTACCCCGCCACAATTCGAAGTCTTCACTAATTTGGTGAAGCACCCTAGCTTTCTGTCGTGAACTCTCAAGCTGAGATGCCCTCCAGTAGAACCCAGACCCAATTTCAGAATACCAACTGATTTTGTGTCTTCTTTGAGACTGATTCTGAAAAAATCCAGACATAATCATACATTGAGCCCCAGCGGTCTCAAGTAAATCTGGATCCCCAATCAGACTAGGACGAAAAACGAATTGATCAAAAATATCTGACAAACTTCCAGGTGAAACATGCCCTGAAGTAGTAGCCCTAGAAGTCTGGGCATGATGAGCAAGAATACTAGCTGTGTATAGTAATTGCTTATCCTCAAGTGAAATATCACCGGAAACTATCTTAAGTCCTCCTAGAAAAAATTTGAAGGTGTTTAGACTGTCTACAGCAAGTGGATGCGTATCGTAATCCATCGTGCCTCCTTGGAGTTCTAAAAAGAAATACTAATGTTTTATTTCAAAATTGCAACCTACGTTATCAATATTTGAGAGTAGCTTATCGCAGTACTGACTTTTCTCTGGATCACGCATAAACTCCGGTCTAAACTTTTTCAGATTAAATGGCAGAATATTTACAACCATTTTATTTTTCTGAAACTCAACTCCCGCACCAATACCCACAGTCGTGTCGCCAAAGTCTTGATCAAATACAAAATTCCCGAGGGAGTAAAAGATGAGTTTATTTTTATAAACCTCAACTGGCTCAACAACATGTGGATGATGACCAAAAACCACATCTGCTCCATTGTCCACTAGTTTGTGACCGATATCCTTTTGCTTTTCATTGGCAGTCAAAAGATATTCTGTGCCCCAGTGAATATTTACTACTACATAGTCATTTTCACTCTTTAGTTTTTTAACTAAGTCATAAAACTTTGCAATAGGTATTGGCATGATAGTTTCATCAATCCCAACAAAGGCAATTTTTTTCTTATCTATGGTCTTTATTACATAACTTTTATCAATTGCGTTTTGACCAATATACAAAACTCCTTTCTCCTCCAAATTTTTTAAAGTACTCACATATCCCTTACTGAGACAATCGTAGGTATGATTGTTGGCAATATTTACCATTTTTATTCCAGCACTTAAAAGTAGATTTGGTGTATTCTCTGAAAACTGAAAATTGTATATTTTTTGCTGACACTTTGACCTTTCCATTTCTACTATCGGGCCTTCAAGGTTTGCTATAACCATATCGTATTTCTGCAATACTACTTTGTCTCTTTTTATATATTCAAAGGGATCTCTCTCATACTTTTCTATTATCGATCTGACTCCTCGGTCGAGCATTACGTCTCCAAAGTTTAAAACTGAAGGATAATCTTTTTTAAAAGAGAGAATGAATGAAAATATTCCAGAACTTACCAAAATAAACAGCGATAATGCGCCGACAAAAATTAGACTTTCCTTCAGAGTCAGACTTGTTCTGGGTCGAAAAAAGACTCTAACATCTCTCCATAAATAGTTCGTCTTTTGGTTTATGTAATCTAAAACACGGTAAAATTTTGTATCGGGATGATCACTAAACCTAATGATTGGTGAATAGTCACCCATATGTGAATGCCGGTTTTCCAGTAGGTACTTTTTTCGCTGTGTCTCGTCCATAACCGGGATACTAGCACAAATATCTGTATAAAAAAACAGGCCGTCACGTGGTGTGCGTGACGGCTTGGAAGGAAGTATTTAGCTTGCCTGTCTTAGTGCTTCCCCGATCTCGTGTACAAGATCAGGGTAAAACTCAGGACGAGGTCCGCCAAAGACCAAAGGGAAGACCCCTTTAACAGGTGGATTAGGGATGTGATACCAAACCACCTTAACTTGAGGGTGATTTTCACCAATCCCAATTTCCTGAAGCATTTCTCCGACTGAATCTGGTGAGGTAACCTTACCAACTACGAGTGTCTTTATTCCCTTCCAATCAAAATAAGAATTGGTGAGAAGAAGTGGATCAATCACGATCCGATAATCCGTACCTAATATGAATCCACAATCCCGTGCAATAAGTAAGAATTCCCTGTTTTCAGTTGTGTCCGATTGAACCAGAACTACAGGCGTATTCATGTCTCAAATCCTCCTAAAAATTTATATCATTAAAAATAAAGTTTGTAAACTTTAAATGACCTCCTCCCCGCACTCCTCTGGTTACAGAGTCGTACGGGGTTTCGGGATGCAAGGGTTCATGAGAATCAGAAGCGATGAGTGGTACCGTGGTCTTTCTTGCCTTGGTTAGCAATGTAC
>JBAQWP010000064.1:0-8408 GCA_049298975.1 Minisyncoccia bacterium | reverse complement strand
GTGTGACCCTTACGCCCTGGGAAACCCACGGTTTTCCCAAACCTTCCTCCACGGAAAACCAAACAGGTTTTCCGACCCTTTCCTTGCATAGGGTCATGCATGCAAAAACCGCCCATGGGGCGGTTTTGCTTGCATGACCCTACGCGGAATCGAACCGCGCTTCCAGCCTTGAGAAGGCTGTGTCCTAACCGATAGACGATAGGGCCGATAACACTGAAAAACTATATCATTTTTGTACTAAAAATCAAAAAATTTTGGTCTTATCAAATGTTGTATTAGTGATATAATTGAGCGTATGAAAGCAACTTGTAAATCATTTAATGATGCAGTAAGGGGATTGAAAGTAGTTTTTAAGGAGGAGAGAAACTTTAAGATTGAGATATTTATTTCAATAGCAGTTCTTATTTTCGCTAGGTTTTTTAACTTTGATATATATGAAATTATTCCACTCGTAATTGTGATTTTTATGGTCATAACAGCGGAGATAATAAACACCGCAGTGGAGGATCTATGTAATATTGTAGAGCCGAATCAGAGTCCAAAAATTGGTAAGATTAAAGATATTACAGCTAGTTATGTTTTAGTCTCTGTTATTAGTGCAGTAGTAGTTGGTTTACTTGTTGTTTGTTATCATTTCAACTTAATCTAGTAGTAGTTTATAAAAAGAATTGACTAAGGTATAATATTTTGTATGTTCAATGAAAAACCTGTAAAGTTTTCTACCCCTGAAGAGGAAATAGCTTTTTTACGGGAGCAGATTTCAAAAAAAGAAGCCGAGCTTAAAGAAAATAACTTAGAGTATAAAATTGACGATGTGGTTTCGGATCAAATTTCTCGTTACAAAAATACTTTACCTCAAGAAGTATTGGATGAAACTTTAGAGATCGCAAAACATGACATTGATTCAATAGTTTTGAATCTCGAACCAGAGAGGCATGATAAGAAAATGGAGGAGTTGCTCAGCATTTTGAAAGAAAAAGGGATAAAGAATTCTCTGTCAGTCCTTTTTGGCCTTAAGGATGCACACCTTGAAGATGATTTTCATCGTTTTCTAGTTCAGTATGTAAAAAAAGGTTATGACAATAAGAATATAGATCTGAGTTCTAGAGAGTTTAGGGGTCTAAACATGACTTTGTATGAAGTTGTGTTACCAGAAGAAAAAGAGGAGCAAAGCAAGAAACCACTTAAGGAGCTTATTTCAAGCATGGAACAATTTCTCTCTGGTATGCTCTCAGTTGCAAGTAAGGATGACACAAAGAACTATAGAGAAAATTACATTGTCTTAGAACTTGCAAACCCTGTTGATACAGATCAGTTTGTTTTCTATATTGCTGTTCCAAATGCTTACAAAGATCTTTTCCAGAGACAAATAATCTCTTTTTTCCATAACGTAAAACTTACTGAAGCCACTTCAGACTATAATATCTTTAACGAGGATGGTGTTTCAGTAGCTTCTTATCTTCAAACCACCAACAACTATCTATACCCACTCAAGACCTATGAGAATTTTGATATCGATCCACTCAATGTACTTATTAGTAGTTTTTCTAAGATAGACAGGGAAGGCGAAGGAGCAGCAGTTCAGATCATATATGCTCCAAAAGAGGATTACTATAATACTAAAGCAAGGTATGCTATCGAGCAGATAGAAGATGGGGTAGATACAAAGTATGCGACGGATTTACCAGAGAATTTTACTGGTGCATTTAGAAAAAGTATAGTTAGTCTTTTTAAGCCAGCTAAGAAAGTAGAGGATCCTGATAAGCCACAGCCGAAGAAAATAGATACTGAAGCAATAGAGCGAATAAAACGAAAGAATCAAGCTACTATCGTCGCAACTAATATTCGACTTCTAGCTTCGAGTAAGTCTAGACCAGACGCGGAAAGGATATTAAACAGTTTGGAAGCGAGTTTTAATCAGTTTGCCGATTCTACTTCAAATTCTTTTAAGTCACACAGAGTAGACAAAGGTAGTTTACAGACTCTTTTACGAGATTATTCTTTCAGAAGTTATAATCCTGATCATCTTGTGCCACTGAACTTACACGAGGTCACTTCTATTTTTCATTTTCATACCCAAGCTCTTGCACCACAACCTCAACTAAAACAAACTTCTGCAATTACCGCACCTGCACCAACTGATACAGATAGTAAGGGGACCCTACTTGGTGTGAACAACTTTAGAAATATAGAGACGTCAGTTTATATGACAGACGAAGATAGGCTAAGACACATGTACGTTATAGGTCAGACAGGTACTGGTAAAACTGTTTTTCTGAAGAATCTGATTATACAGGATATTCAAAAAGGAAATGGTTGCTGTTTTATTGACCCCCATGGCACTGACGTTATGTCGCTTCTTGCAAACATTCCACCGGAGAGATACAAAGATGTAATATATTTTGACCCTAGTTACGTAGAAAGACCAATGGCTCTGAATATGCTCGAATATGATAGAAGTCATCCGGAGCAGAAAACCTTTGTAGTAAATGAGTTATTTTCAATATTCCAAAAGTTGTACGGTGGAGTGCCAGAATCTATGGGGCCTATGTTTGAGCAGTACTTCAGAAATGCAACCATGCTAGTTATAGAGGATCCAGATACAGGTTGCACACTTCTAGATGTCTCTAGGGTAATGTCTAACAAAGAGTTTAGACAGTTGAAACTAGCTAACTGCAAAAACCCAGTGGTAAAGCAGTTTTGGACCGAAGTTGCAGAAAAGGCGGGAGGGGAAGCGTCTCTAGCCAACATTGTGCCCTACATTACTTCCAAGTTTGACGTCTTCCTTGCGAACGACATTATGCGCCCTATTATTGCTCAAGAAAAATCCTCCTTTAACTTCCGTGAGCTCATGGATAATAAGAAAATACTACTAGTTAACCTTTCAAAAGGAAGGCTAGGGGACATTAACGCAAATCTTATTGGGCTTATTCTAGTGGGGAAAATTCTTATGGCCGCGCTTTCGCGAGTGGACATGACTGAAAAAGATTTTCCACCTTTCTATCTTTATATAGATGAGTTTCAAAATATTACTACAGACTCTATCTCAACTATTCTTTCTGAGGCGAGAAAATATAAGCTTTCACTCACAGTAGCACATCAGTTTATTAAGCAATTACAGGATAAAATTCGTGATGCAGTGTTTGGAAACGTAGGTTCTATTGTTTCATTTAGAATAAACTCTGAGGACGCTGAATTTTTAGAAAAACAGTTTTCGCCAGAGTTTACTGCAAAAGATATTATGGGTATTGAAAATTTTAACGCGTATGTGAAAACACTTGTTCGTGGAGTTCCGCAAAAGGCATTTAATATAAAAGAAGGTTTTCCGCCGAAAGGCAAGCCAGAAATTGTTGAAACACTGAAACAAGTTTCGTATCTGACATACGGAGGAGATAGGAATGTTATTGAAAGCGGAATACTAAATAAGTACAAAAAATAGAATTTGTCAGTGAAAATATTTTATTCTAAATCAGGAGGAACCTCGCCGGATCTCTTTGCTTCCTCAATTTCAGCTTGCTCGGCTTCACTAGCAAGTCTCTGACGATCCTTATCCGAAAGAATTCTAATTGATTCGTTTTCCTTCTTGTCTAAAATTTTATTTACAAGCTCTAACTCCTCCGGCGTCAATTGACTATCATTTGCTGCTGCGTTTTTTCCATCAATATAATTTTCTTGCATATTCAATATTGTATTACGTAAAAGGGCCAGTCGCAATATGCGTGCTGGCCCAAAAACGATCCCTACTCTCCGGAAGCTTTAGACTTCCCGTCGGTGGGGAATTCGCATGGATCGAACTTTTTGACCCTCGTTAGTTCGCCTTTGACCCCAAGACGTCTACGCATAGCGCCAAACCTTGCAGAATAGTACTCCACAGCGGCTTGGACTCTTACCTTCCTGGGAGGCTGAGTGCGGGTGCTTTTGTTGTCTGTCATTATTAGCTCCAGCATAAATTATTACATGAAATCATAATTATGTAAATAGAAAAGAGCTGGGAGACACATACGGTCTGAACCAGCTCTTTTTTTACGAACGATCGAACGATCATGCGGCGCTCCTGTACGCGACTTTGTACGCAGTACTGATCTGAGCCCGAATTTTATCATTGGGCTCGTATCCACCCTCACGCATCACCTGAGTGAGGACATCTGACGTTTCCTGGCTGTTCAATCCCTTGCCGACAGTTCGGTCTCGGAATAGTTCAGCCATTTCCTCAGCCGTTTTGAGCTGCTTCTTCATTGCATTTACCTCCTTTCAGAAGAAGTCTGAGTTTAATACAACAAATAGTCCTAACTTATTTCATTTAGTGCATCAAAAGTAACTAAATTGTCTAAGAATTTAGTAACTCGTCTACAACAGCCTTAACGGTGTCTCCATCAGCTTTTCCTTTCAAATCTTTCATTAGAGCACCCATTAGCATTCCCGCCTTGGATTTATCAGTCACTCCCATTTCCAGCATTTTTGCTTCAGCAATCTTTTTTACTTCATCCACTGGCATCATTGCAGGTAGATAAGTTTCTAGAATGGAAAGCTCTGCCTGCTCAGCTTCAGCTAGTTCTGGTCTACCACCATTTGTAAATTGCTCGATTGAGTCTTTCCTCTGTTTTACTGCTCGTCTAATAACATTTAAAACTTCTTCGTCAGATAGTTCTCCATCTGGAGCT
Source organism: Minisyncoccia bacterium (assembly GCA_049298975.1). GTDB lineage: Bacteria > Patescibacteriota > Minisyncoccia > Phycocordibacterales > DATDWN01 > C7867-006. The sequence goes on along the minus strand of JBAQWP010000064.1, from coordinate 3,747 downwards.
CGGCGAAGGTTAACCAATTCGTTGATAAACCCAGCTACCAAGCCTTTTACTACTCCAAGCTTGACGGAGTCTTTGGCTTTCATAGCTTCTTTTATCTGCTCTTTAATTTGTGCGTGTAAGCTCATATAAATGTTCAATTTAGAATAATGAATAAAGATTACCATAGACAGTAGTATTTTGGTAGAATGTATTAAATGGAAATTTCTACAATTTTAATTATATTGTCGGTATTTATTGTCGGAGCTTTTCTAGCCTATTTTCTTCGTCCAAAAAATGAAGCTGGCAATGACGTTGGGCTTAAGCTGATTCTTCAGCAAATAAATGAGCTAAATAGGGTAGTGGACTCGAAAATTGGTGAGAGTACTAGGCACATGAACGAGTCAGTGAGAGCTCAGCTAGGCGAGTCAGCCAACCTTATACGAGAAGTAACAAAAGGACTGACGAAACTGGATGAAACCAACAGACAAGTTGTTTCTTTTGCAGACCAGTTACAAAACCTACAAGATATTTTAAAGAATCCTAAACAAAGAGGGATCCTGGGAGAATACTATCTTGAAACGCTTCTCAAAAATGTTCTGCCACCCAGTCAGTATCAAATGCAGTATGGTTTCAAAAATGGTGAAATTGTAGACGCAGTTGTGTTCGTAAAGGATAAAATTATTCCAGTCGACTCCAAGTTTTCACTAGAAAACTACAATCGTATTTCGGAGACTTCGGATCCTGCAGAAAAAGAAAGACTAGAGAAAATGTTTGTTAACGATTTGAAACTTCGCATTACAGAAACAGCAAAATATATTCGTCCAGAAGAGGGAACTATGGACTTTGCTTTTATGTTTATTCCACATGAAGCTATCTACTATGACCTGCTTATAAACAAAATTGGGGCTTTAAAGGAGGACACAGAAAATCTTATTCAAAGAGCTGCCGGCAAGTACAAAGTTATTATTGTGTCCCCAACATCCTTTCTGGCGTACCTACAAACAGTCCTACAGGGACTTAAGGCTATGCAAATCGAAGAAACTACAAAAGACATCATTAAAAGGGTGGGGGAAATAAGTACACACCTAAAGAAGTATGAGGACTACCACAACAAACTAGGCTCATCTCTCAGCACTGTTGTAAGTCACTTCAACAACTCAAGTAAAGAGTTCAAAAAGATAGATAAAGACGTTGTGCGAATCACCGGCGAGTCCAATGGCTTCGAGCCAAGCTTGATTGATAAGCCAGAAACACAAGAATAGTGCACAACTAGTTGACAAATTTACAATTTACTGTATTCTGAAATCTAGAAAGTTCACAGCACCTTAGCCTACGGAGAAGATATGGACAACAAAGACAGTTCACTTAAAACGACAGGCGTAACAGAACTTGGCCCCTCGCATCCTGAGATCCAGAAGCTTGCCAAGCGCTTGGGCTGGTCGCCGAAAACGGCGGTGTCCCGCATCTCACGAGCACTTCCTGTTCCGCTCGAGCAACAGATCTATTTGGCAATTGCCGCAGACTTTGGCTTTCTGCCGGAATCGATGGCTAAGATTCTCAAGTACTACCTCGGTGAGCAACATCTTACCCTGAGTGACCTCACTCCAAGAGTGGCCGGACCGAACATGGTCACATCGAAGTTCACTGATTTCGCGGAGTTTCTCCGTGAGTGCTTGAACTTGATCAAGCTGGTGGCGAAGGAGCACGATTCGTTCTCCCTTTCCATCAACTATGCGGCACTCATCGTGACCCATTATGGGACTCATGAGCCGGAGCGCCTAATAGAGATGGTCGAGATCAACCTAGATGAGCTCTGCGAGCTCTTCGGGGTTAGTAACGAGCATTCGTACAGCCACAGAATGCGTTTGTGTATTTGGCTCATGGTGACCAAGGTCATCCCGGATAACAAAAAGAACGGCCGTCCCGATATTCTGGATATCAGTGATATCCTGAATCTCGACGATGAACGGCGTCACGCATTTCGTCTTCTCATGTCGGAGGATCCGCAGGATCTTAGGTCAGATAACTATCATGAAATCAGTAAAGCGCTCCGAAAGGCGGGGGCTTGACATGGACGAGTTCACGCGATCGCTTCGCTCGAACATCGAACGGTCGCTCGGCAAGCCACCATCATGGGAGATTAACCCCTTGGTGGTGATTGGTCTTACTGAAGCGATGCTTGATCTCGGTCTCACCGAAGATCAGATGTACGCAATCGTTCGAAGTTACGCTAGACAGCTTGCAAGCCAGGTCCATCCTGACCGCCAGCCGGAAAATGTCTCGCAGGAAAAGCGGACACGCATCATGCAGGCATTTGAGGTTTTGGACGAACGGGCAAAATTCAAGGAGGCCTTGGATGAGTTCCGTTCTCTCAAGTCAAGTGATCGGAGTGAGCTAAACATACTCCGTAGGTCGCTTGCTTCCACCCGGGAGATGCTCGATACCTTCAGAAAGAAGGAAAGAGAGCTGGTGATCGGGCGAGAGCAGTTTGAACAGAAGAGGGGGCAACTCGAGCGCAAGATCAGCAAATGGCAACTTGATCTTGATACGATGAAAACCACTCTCGAAAGTAGTGAGAGAACTTCCCGCGAACACCTGAGCGAGGCACGTCTCTACTCGAGAAGGTACAAGGCACTTTTGCATTACTTGCACCAACTAGTCGACGAATCTCCCTCTTTCGTTACAGCGTGGGATGCTCATTGGATTGCTGTGGCGACACTGGTTCCTTTCTCGGTTGAGCCAGTTCAGGAGCCACTCACGATGGGTGGTAATCCCTCAAAGGGCCTTCGCGAGGCGGCCTTGATTGCGAGCATTTCAGACGAATCCATGGAGAGATTCCTCGAGGTCTGGAAGAGGCGCTGGAAGGATCTCGAGAAGTCGGCGCCAGGCGGATTTCGTTCTAATTACGATGTTAGGCTTTCGATCTTCACCCTAATTGGTGGGAAAATGAAAGCTGTCTACGGCTGGAACCAAGCACTTGAAGCTTCTGGTCGGATAATCGGATCGTTGGCACCCCCAAGCAATGGGTATGGGCGGGTGAGTCTTACCCAGACGCTCGAGGAAGAAATGGTCGTAGAGTACCTTAGACCGTATCTTGTGCCAGAAGGGCTGACAGTGGTAGAACGGTTGCACCAACTCCCGAGTCTCGCCAGTAGGGAGGTGGTAAAAACTGTTAAGTTCAACACGAAGAGCATCATACTCGGAGCTGGGTAGCTTCGAGAGGGTGTTCTTAAAAGCTCGGACAATCGATCGTCCGAGCTTTTCATATTATCTTGCTAATTTTGTTTATTTTTGCTATATTTTCAGCAATATGGAATTTGCAGTTATAAACACAGGTGGTAAGCAATACATGGTCTCCAAGGGGGATGTCGTAAAGATTGAGAAAATCAAGGGCGATTTCAAGGTGGGAGACAAGATAGTTTTCGACAAAGTTATGCTTGTGGATAACGGCAAAGACACTACTATTGGCACTCCCTACATCCCAAAGGCAGCTGTAGAGGCTACTCTAGAAGAGGTTGGAAGAAACAAGACAGTGGAGGTAATTAAGTACAAACAGAAGAGCCGATACTTCAAGAAAAATGGTCATAGACAACCCTACTTTAAGGTAAAAATATCAGCAATCAAGTAATAAGTAAAGGCGCCCTCAAAGGCGCCTTTTGTCATCATCCAACACGACCATCCCAGTGATCGTGCTTCACTTTAGCAAAGTTGTGGTATAGCCAGGTGGCTTGTCTTGCAGAGAACCCACCCCTCCTCATTGCTGAGAGT
>JBAQWP010000063.1:0-2126 GCA_049298975.1 Minisyncoccia bacterium | reverse complement strand
TTAAGAACATTATATTCCATTTTTCCCTCTATTCCAACCCTATCGCAGATCACCTGTTTTGCTAAGGATTACCGCGACTATGCGACGAATCGGTAGTTTTGCATAGCTATGCAGGGCAGGTGGTTCTGTCATTAATATATGTATGGAAACACATATACAATCAACAGGGTTGATAGGTAAAGAAGTAATATTACCCACCATTAAAATTAAGTATTGTTTGTATGCCAGAAAATCAACTGAATCAGATGAGAAGCAAGCTTTGAGTATAGATAGTCAGGTAAAAGAAATGCTCAATATAGCCGAAAGAGAAAATTTAGAAATAATTGATATTCGTCGTGAATCTCATTCAGCTAAAGATTCAGGTCAAAGACCTGTGTTTAAAGAGTTGTTAGAAGATATCAGAAGAAAAAGATTTAATGGAATACTAACTTGGGCTCCTGATAGGTTGAGCAGGAATGCTGGAGATTTGGGATCACTTGTCGATTTAATGGATGAAAAGCAATTACTAGAGATTCGTACATACGGACAACATTTTCACAATTCACCAAATGAGAAGTTCCTACTCATGATTCTATGTTCACAAGCTAAGTTAGAAAATGACAACAAGAGTATCAACGTAAAGCGTGGACTGAAAACTAGAGTTGAGATGGGGTTATGGCCATCTGTTGCCCCAACTGGATATCTGAATAGTAAAAATGTTGGTGAGAAAGGTGTGATATATACCGACAAACAGAGAGCACCTATTATTAGGAAGATGTTTGAAAAAGTTGCATATGAAAAGTGGAGTGGGAGAAAGTTATACAACTGGCTCAAGTTTGATCTAAATTTAAAAACAGCTAATGGAAACAAAAATCTGACATTAAGTAATGTATATATGATTTTACAAAACCACTTCTACTATGGAACTTTTGAATATCCAAAAGATTCAGGAAACTGGTATAGAGGAAAACATGAGCCATTAATTACTAAAGAATTATTTGATCAAGTTCAGGAACAGATCACGAGATCTGTAATACGGACAGAGAATAAAGAGTTTGCGTTTACTAAACTGATGACTTGCGGACTATGTTCTTCTGGTATTACTCCAGATGAGAAATTCAAGAAACAGAAAGATGGTAGTGTTCACAGGCATGTCTACTATGGTTGTAATGGATCTAAAGACAGAGATTGTAAAGGTGGGTATATAAATGAAATTGATTTGATTAAACAATTTGAAGAGTTGATGGAGACTATCAATATAGATGAGATAGGAATAAAAGAAAAAATTAAAAACGAGGTACAAAGATTCAAGAAATTTAATCAAATAGTGCTAAATTCAAAAGATAAAATTGAAGTTGGTGAGATAGATATCCGTAATTACTGCAAATATATTCTACGAAACGGAACGGATGGAGAGAAGAGAGAATTACTTGGATGTTTGAGGGGTAAAATCCTATTAAGCGACAAGAAGATTACTTTAGAATGCTAATAGTTTACAGTTTACAAACTCATTTTGATCAATACTACTAGTTTCTGCTGTCCTCATATTACAGGATTTAGAGTAACTCTAAATCTACCGTAATCTGCATATTCACAGTCAGATCTTGTCGTATAATCTAGACGAGTACTCCTTGTTCTGGTTTTCTACAATCAGGGTATGAACTATGCTGGTGCGTGATAAACGCTTATTCGACATGAACTTTGATATCCGTACGTTCGTTTTTTAATTTAAGGAAAAGTATGGTAAATGCTCCGATAAAAACTATTATTGACGCTACCAGAAAGACATAACTATAGGCATTTATTTGGGCTTTGAGCGATATAAGTCCAATATATTTTTGAATATCGAGAGGATTATGACTATTGAGTTTACTGAAACTATTAATTGTAAGTATGTTGCTAGTAACTCTATTATTTAATATTGTCGCAAATATAGCTATTCCCACTGCTCCAGATATATTTCGCACTAAGGCAAGGATAGATGATGCAATTCCAATCTCATTTTGTGGTACAACTGAAGCGATTATATTTGTACGCTGAGCCATTCCAAATCCAAGACCGAATGCCATAACAGAAAGTGGAATTATAATATCAATAGCCGTTGATCTTGGATCAAGACCTGTAAAAAGAAAAATGCCTACTGATGC
>JBAQWP010000062.1:0-3246 GCA_049298975.1 Minisyncoccia bacterium | reverse complement strand
GGTTTCTGAGGGAGGTGAAGACGAGTGAGATGTTGCAAAACAGGCCAATTTTAGGTATACTTGCCACCACGTTTAATTTAATTAATAGTTAAGTCATTACGACAAAAAGCCACAAGGTCGTCAAGGAACGACCTGTCCCGCTAAAAATAATTGGGATGAGTAAAACAACAGATATAAAAAACAACATTGTAGAGGCTCTGTATTCAAACGGAGTCCATTTTGGATTTATAAAATCAAGGAGACATCCGTCAGTTAAACCTTTTATCTATGGAGTCAAGAATAAGATAGAAATTTTTGATCTAGAAAAGACAGCTAAAGAGCTTGAAGAAGCACTTAGCTTTATAGAAGACATAGCCTCAAAAGGAGGAAAAGTACTATTTGTTGGTGGGAAAAATGAGTCTAGAGAGGCTATTACCAGGGCAGCAGAAAGTGTTAGTATGCCATTTGTCGCAGGTAGATTTATTGGCGGTACTTTGACTAACTTTCCAGAGATTAAAAAAAGGGTAGAAAAGCTAGAATCATGGGTAAGTCAAAAAGAGAAGGGTGAACTAGTTAAATATACAAAAAAAGAAAGACTTCTGATTGATCGAGAAATTGATAGATTGAGGGAATTCTTTTCAGGGTTATCACTTATGAAGTCATTGCCACAAGTTGTGTTTGTTGTTGATGCAAAAAAGGAAAGTATTGCAGTGACCGAAGCTAAAAAAATGTCTATTCCGGTAGTAGCGCTTTGTGGTTCTGACAACAACTTAAATGATGTTGACTATGCAATACCGGGAAATGACGCTTCAAAAATGAGTATAGAGTATATTCTAGGAAAGGTTAGTGAGGCATATAAGGCCGGTACTCTTAAAAAGCCAGTGGTAAACTAAACTAGCTGGTATATAATATATAGGTCAGGCATTTTTGCCTGTATGTAAAGTGATTTTATTCTTAAATAATAATATGTCAGAAATAACAGCTGAATTAGTAAAAGAGTTAAGGGAAAGAACAGGTATCTCAATCATGCAATGCAGAAAAGCCCTTGAAGAAGCAGGTGGGGATTTACAGAAGGCCATTGAGGTTCTTCAGAGTAAAAGTGGTGATGTAGCATCAAAAAAAGGTGATAGGACTTTAGGAGCAGGGACGATTGCTTCCTACATCCATTCAACAGGTAATGTTGGGACTCTTGTGGAACTCCTATGCGAAACAGACTTCGTTGCTAAAAATGAAGAGTTCGTAAGACTAGCAAAGGACATCGCAATGCATTCAGCAGCGACAAAACCTCAGTATATTAAATCTGACGATATACCTGAGGATAGGAAGTCCCAAGAGGGAATTGGAGAATCAGTTTTATTGGATCAGGCTTTTATCAAAGATCCTGAAGTAACAATAAAAGGATTAATCGAACGAGCTACTCAGAAGTTCGGTGAGAGAATGGAGTTATCTAGGATAGCTATATTTTCTGTTACTCAATAATTTCTACTTATGACAACAATAATATTTTTCATCTCTCTTTTTGCAATGCTTTTGGTGGCCTCACTAAGAGCTTACCAAATAAAAGTAAAGGAGATAGGTTTTCTTTCTAGGGTATATCTGAAAGGAGACATGTTTTTGAATGATGTTTTTGAATTTGTGACCTACAAGTACAACAGATGGAAAATGATATCTCAAATATTCTTCTTTGAGTTTTTACCCTCTCTTTTGTATGAAAATCTAGTAAAAGCTAAGGATTATGTTTCTAAAAAGTACTATGAGAACGGGGATAAGTTTCGGGGTAGAAGAGTGTTAAGGTCCAATGGTTCAGTTTCTTTCTTTCTCGGTAGATTATCAGAAGAGAAAGGATCATCTCACCAAGGAAGAATTTAGATAGGGCTTGAGTAAAACGGTTTCAAATGTTAGATTATTCTAGTTGCCACTTTAGCTCAGTTGGCTAGAGCAGCCGTTTTGTAAACGGCAGGTCGTCAGTTCGAATCTGACAAGTGGCTCACGAAATGCATTGTATGAAAAAAGCCGACCGTCTGGTCGCGTAGCATGTTATTGCTTGCGACCAGAGGTCGGCTCAGACGGCTAGACGCTAACCTCGACGCTTTTTCCAGGATTTGCCTGGTCGAACGTCGTGCCTTCTGTGGTCATGGTCTTGTTGACAGACCCGACCGAAGTAGACGTTGGCGATTCCGTAATCGTTGTCGTCCCCCGAGATTGTTCGTTCTCGGAAGGCGACATAGACGAGCCCGGACTTTTCAGGGACATACTTGCCCTGAATGGTGACCCATTTCGAGGTTGCGGTAGCTCCGGCAGTGAAATTGAACTTGGAAGTTTCGTCTACCGAGACGATTCCAAATTCAATCGAGGCCTTTATTTCCTCAGGTCGTGTCCAGTTGTTGCAACACGTACTAATGAGATCAGCCGAGAAGTTGTGTACCTCGCCCTTCTCGACGTACATTTGGTTGTACAACATAACCCAGGGTATGCCAAGTCGGGCCTGGTCATTTCCATTGATGACCAGTACACTGTCATGCTCTTCATCCACGGTGTGGACGAAGTAGGGGTGCCAGCTTGCTGCATCTCTCACGACACCAAACGTGCGTGGGAGCCAGGAGCAATTGATTTGACCCTCCTGGCAGAACCCATACCATGGAGAATGTGTCATCTCGACGTACCCATGATCTGGGCCACCATTGTATATCATGTTCTGACCTTCATCAGACTGGGTGGAAACCCAAGTAGGGAAGGTCAAAAACATGGCCAAAATAAGTCCCAGAATAACTGGGACAGTCCTCTTTGTCATCATGCTACCTCAGGTTTTGACAGGGTGTAGGCCCTGTTGCCACGAAATGTGGCGCTAAACCGATCCGCGGGACACTCTACACTATACTGGAAATTTGTCAAGATTTCTTTTCCTTTGTAGTAGATGCTACTTTGAGGGACTCTCGGAGTTCTGGTATGGCCTTTTCTAGCTCCTCAACGTTCTTAAACCCATAATAAACCTTATCCTTGATAATTAGGGCGGGTAGTTCGTTTTTAATCTTATTTACTGCAATCAGGGTTTTTACAGCTGAGACATCTATGTTGTAGTCAAACGAGTAAACTCTCAGATCAGGGTAGGTCTCTCTCAAATGAGTTAAAACATAACCCTCTTTTTCACAATCAGGACACTTGTCGTCGGTTGAGTAAAAATAAATTATAGAGATAGGTGTTTTTTTGCATTTCTCACTTATCTTTATCATCAACAGATAGTCTTTAATTTCTAGTAAGGAGTAGTAT
>JBAQWP010000061.1:0-24910 GCA_049298975.1 Minisyncoccia bacterium | reverse complement strand
GTCCGGGATGACATCTTTAAATGCCTCGCGCAACAAATACTTTGTGACCCCCCTTCTCCACTTAAATGTATCTGGTAGTTTAGTTGCTAAATTTGCTACATCAACATCAAGAAACGGCACTCTAAGTTCAAGTGAGTTTGCCATCGTCATTTTATCTGCTTTGGCTAATATATCTCCAACAAGCCACGTATTTATATCAATATACTGCATCTGGGTTGATTCGCTTAAGCCTTTGGCATTTTTGTATAAAGGATTTAGAGATATAGTCTTCTCCCCTCTTGATTTCCACAAACTTTTTAGTTCGTCTTGTTTAAAAACCGATGCGTTACCAATATACCAACTCTCCAAATTATTTTTTACACGTCTTAAATAGTTCTTACCAAAATAATTAAATGGTAATGCTAGAAATATATCAATAGCCCATTTAGGCAACCATGACATTTTTTCTTTAGCAAAAGGTGCAAGATATACATTGTAGCCTCCAAAAAGCTCATCAGATCCTTCTCCCGATAGTACGACTTTAACACTTTTACGTGCCTCTCTAGCAACAAAATACAATCCGACTGCTGATGGGTCTGCAACTGGTTCGTCGAAATGATATGCAATTTTTGGTAGTTCCGCAAAGTACTCCTTTGGTCCAATTGTTATTTCCTTATGATCAGTTTCCAGAAAATTTGAAGTTTCCTTTGCCTCCTCTCCTTCTGTTAAGGTATCAAAACCGACCGTAAATGTTTTTATCTTCTTGTCTCCTCGAGTCTTCTGCATCATAGTTGCGATAATACTCGAATCAACACCGCCTGACAAAAATGAACCCACAGGCACATCCGCTATCATGTGCTTAGCTACAGATTTCTCTATAACATCTTTTATGTTTTCTCTAGCTACTTTCTCTTCTAGGTTTTGATCTTGATTAAAACTTAGGGTCCAGTATCTCTTTTGTTGGACACTTCCAGAGTTAGTGTCAATTTCCATGTAGTGGGCTGGTGGAAGCTTGTAAACTCCCTTAAAGAATGTTTCTGGAAGCGGATTGTATTGAAATGAAAGATAGTTATATACAGCGGTATCATTAACTTCATTTTTAAATCCAGGGTAATCAATAAAACTCTTTATTTCGGAAGAAAATGCAACGACTCTATCTTTTATGGTTAAGTAGTACAAAGGTTTTATACCAAAAAAATCTCTAGCTATGAATATTCTCTTTGATATAGTGTCGTATATAGCAAAAACAAACATACCTCGAAGCATAGGCAACATTTTTTCCTTATGCTTTAGATACATATACAAAATTACCTCAGTATCACTCTGAGTTTTAAATTTATACTCTTTTTCCAAATCTACTCTAAGCTCCTTGTAGTTATAAATCTCTCCGTTAAAAAAAATTAGATATCTTCCATCATCTGAAACAACAGGTTGCTTTCCGCTAGAGAGATCAATTATTGAAAGTCGCCTCATACCCAGAGCAACATTTCTATCAATAAAAAAGCCCTGATCGTCTGGACCTCGATGGGCAATCCTGTCAGTCATTTTTTGGATGACTGACTCTTTATTCTCCAAGTTCTTGTCTATAATACCAGTGACACCACACATGCTATGAGTCTACATCATTTGCTAATTATATCCAAACCTGCCTTGGCAAGTGTCTCCACATCACTAAATCGTCCTTCTAATGTAGAACCAAGAACGACAACTACAATTGGCCTACCCATCGAAGCATCAAAAACAACTGCCAAATTACCACCAGCTAAATCAGTAAAGCCTGTCTTGGAGGCTAGTAGCCCTGGAATCCCCGTCACCTCTTTATTCGTGTTTTTTGCGATATGATCCTTATCTTCAGAACTGACAAGTATTTTCTCATATTTGGTCGCCTCCAGTATTTCGGGGTTGTTTCGAATTATGTACCCAATTAGATTAGCGACATCTATCGCTGTTCCGTATCCCCCACTTATACTACCAACATCCAAACCGCTTTCATTTACAAAGTAAGTTTGGCTAAGGCCTAATTCCTGCGCTTTCTTATTCATTTGCCTTATGAACTCTTTTCTGCCTAGCTCGTAATCCTTTGTATTAAGTTGCATTGAACCGATAACAGAGGCAATCGATCTAGCGCCGTCATTTGAAGAAACAATAAGTGAAAAATCTAACAAGTTTGAAAGTTTCCAGGATTCTTCAGAAAGAAGTCCGTTGTCACCATCCTCAGCTAAAAATTCTTTCTTAATTCTAATATTCGCATCTCTTGGCAGTAACTCAATAGCAGTCACAGCCATCATGAGTTTTGTCAAAGACGCTAATGGCAACTGCTCTAATTCATTTTTTTTATACAGCACTCTTCCAGTATTAAGATCAAAAACATATGCAGCTCTTGCTGTGACATTTACATTCTCTATCTTGGCAGTCTCTACAAAAGAATTCTGTTCCAAGGTTCTGTCCTTCTGGATCTTCTTGAAATAAACTACAAAAAATAAAGTAATAATTAATACTATAAGAACTATATTGAGCACAAACAATAGCTTAGATGAAATATTTTTTCTTTCAGTTCCGTTATTCTCCATTTTCCTGTTCTTCTGATATTTCTGTTTCTTCTAATTTTACTTTTTCCAATTCGTTTCTCGACTGCTCATATTCGGGCAGATCTGTAATTCTAGATAAACCAAGAAATCTAAGTGTATCCTGAGTTATTGTGTATTGTAACATGCGTTCGTCATTTGCGCTCGCCTTTCTCTCCACAAGTCCTCGTAGAAGAAGGTTTCTTAGGGCGTATTGTGAGTTCACCCCTCTAATATAGTCAATTTCCCTCCTAGTTACAGGACCTTTATAGGCAATAATTGTTAAACTCTCGATACCAGCCCGACCAAGATCCCTCTCACGCTCCTCTTTAATCATTTGTTCAATTAGACCAGAGTATTCAGGAGACGTCACAAGTGAATATTGATCATTTGCTTCTAGTATTTTTATACCTCTGTTTTGGAGTAGATCCTCAAGATCCTTAATGGCTTCTAAAACACGTTCCTTCTTTGAGTCGAGAATTTTCGCAAGCGATGTAAGACTTACAGGTTCACCTGAATAAAAAAGTATAGCCTCGATTTTTTTGCTTAGTTCGCTCATTTAGTATTTTGGTACACCGACTGATTGAGTCTCTATTTCTATATCGTGAAAATGTTTATCTTGTCTGACATTAATTATCCCTTGCTTAACTAATTCTAACATAGCAAGAAAAGATACTATAACATGCACTTTCACTTCCGAGATGTCCTTAGATCTACTTTGTGTGCTTGAAAATTCCTTAAAGCTCATCTTCATGCTCCTGGTGATCCGCTCTGATAAGTTCTCCATCATCTCTTCTAGACTGACCACTTTCTGCACCACTGCTTTTGGCACAAACTCTTTTTTAGGGATTGAGAGTATGACTGACTTAATTACTTCATGAAGTCTGTTAATAGTCGTATTTTTATCAGGAGCAAAAACAATTCTGATTTCCTTTGCTGGAACTCGAAAATACTCTGTATTTATACCAAATCTATCACTTAAATGTTTAGAAAGTGCCTTGTACTTTTGATATTGTTTCAGTCTGTCTTCTAGATCATCTATACTTTCTTGTTCCTCTAAAGACAAATCTAAAGTTGGCAAAAGCGATTTTGATTTTATAAGAACTAGTGTTGAAGCGACTAAAATAAAATGAGCCAAATCAGCCATTTTTGATTCACTTTCAAACTCTTTGATGAAGGAAATGTAATCATCGGCAACTTTAGCTAGTGAAATGTCATTTATAAAAAGTTTCCTTTTTTCAATAAGAGAAAGTAAAAGCTCTAGTGGTCCTTCAAATACATGAGTTTTTACATTAAATTGACTATCCATTTTTAATTTTTTTAGCTAACTCAGTCACTGTATTAAAAACTTTCATATTCTGTACGTCCTCTAAGTCCACAAATTTTACGTCTGTACATTCATCTGACGGTCTAAAATTCAAGTCTTTAACTTTTATTTCGTATACTAAACACAAAATCCAATTACCATTTGAATGTTGGCAGGTGTACATATACTTTGGATTTTGTCCCACTTCAATAATTTTTAAACCAGTTTCCTCTTCTATTTCTCTTGTGACACAAGCCACTGGGTCTTCTCCCCAATCAAGACCACCGCCTGGTACTTCCCAAGTTCCATTATTCTCTAAAGTAACCAAAAACTTGTCTTTGGTTTCGTTATAAATAAGTGCTTTTACACTAACTCTATAAAAACATGGGGGTATTTGATACTCCATCTACAAATTATAGCAGATTTTCTATTTCTTTTTCTATTTCATTCCAAGAGTGAACTCTCTTTACTAGTCCAGGCAAAGACTCGGATTGATTCCAGGGCGCATCGAATAATAGAACAGGAATATTAGAGCTAGATAAATCTTTAGCATTATCTAATGAGTCATCAATAAAAACACTAATATTTTCAACCAAGCAGATTTCCGACTTTAGTCTCTTTTTGTGGTTATCATGATGATGGTTAGCAAAATGAACAACCTTGAACATATTTGGGAAATGCTTAAGTAGCCACTGTTCAGTTATCTCAGCCAAAGAATCTGGTTTCGCTGTAACTATTTCTAAAATATATTTTTTGGAAAGCTGTTCGACTACTTCAACTGCTCCATTAATTGGACTACTATTTATATGATCATTATGAAGATAGAAATCAGCAATATCCTTCTTAAATATTTCTCTTTCTATGCCGTAAATGCTTTCTATATAAAAATCTTTAAGATCTTCTCTCTTTACACTTCTGGTATACTTAATATTCAGAAACTCTCTAAGAGGATCGCTCAGATTAAGCAAAACATCGTCCAAATCAAAACCTATTTTTTTCATACAGTTAGCAGTATACTACAAGCAAATTTGTGGCATTTACTTGACAATAAGCATTTTTTACTTAGAATACTTGATTAGGAGGTGTTAGATGTCGACCGGCAATCTCGATATCGGTGATATTCTTCAAGGATTTGGGGTCAGATCAATGACGGTAGATGGAATCTCCGAGTCATGGCCAGGATTCGGTGTTCCGTGTGACGATTGTGGAGAACAAGATGCACATCACTCATTGAGCGGGTTTCCTTCCGTACCTGACGGTGCAAAAGGTTATTTCTGCCGGTCATGTGAAATTCAGAGACTCAAGGAGACAGTGCCGTGCCTTAACGGCGAAATGACGCCACGTCCACTTGGTCTTCGCGCCATGTAACAAAATACGAAGTCAGACAAGCCCTACGAAAAAAGCTGAGGTCTGGCTTTTTTCGTTCAGATTATCCTATTCTAGTATCCTTGATCAGTAAGTCTCTCATCGATTCTATTCATATCTCTTGGAAACATTGAGGCCTCTCGAACATTTTTAAGCCCAAGTAGTTGCATAGTCATCCTTTCGGCTCCAAAAGCAAACCCTCCTTCTGGTGGAACACCATATTTGAAAGCTTCTAGGAACATTTTTATCTTCGAAGGATCCATATTCCATTCATTAACATGCTCCATTAGTTGATCATACTTGTTAACTCTTCTTCCACCAGATAACCACTCAATACCACGGCAAATAAGATCCATACCTTCATTAAATTCTGGATTTTCAGGGTTCGGATAAACGTAGAAAGGTTTTTTCCTTGTGGGATATCCATATATAAACACAAAATCAGAACCAGTTTCTTCTTTAATAATTTCACATATTTCTCTTTCGTCTTGAGGATTTGTGTCCTTGTCTCCACGAACATCACGTCCAGTTTTATCAAATATTTTTTGCTGAACTTCAGTTAGAGAAAGAGTTGGTGTTTTGGGAATCATAGTCGGAATAGTGGCCCCAAGTATTTTTAGATCATGAGAATTCTTTTCCTGAACTTTTTTTAGGATATGCCTGACAGTTTCTTCAGCCATATCTCGCACATCAGTCCATGAATCAATAAATGCCATTTCGGCATCCAGTGAGACAATCTCAGTCAGATGTCTCGTGGTGGATGATGGCTCTGCTCTAAAAACTTTATTAACAGAAAAAGCTCTCTCGAAAGCAGACATAACAATTTGCTTATATAGTTGTGGCGATTGTGTTAAGAAAGCTTTCTTATCAAAATAATCCACCTGAAAAACCTCTGCTCCCCCCTCCGCTGTTGCTGGGGTAATAGCTGGAGCTTGGAATTCAAAAAACATATTCTGTTTCATAAATTCCCTAAATGAATCAATAATAGTTTCTTGTACTTTGAAAACTGCTTGAACCTTTGGGTGTCTTAAAACGAGTGATCTATTATCGAGCTCCGTTGTTAAGTCCAGGTTGTAGCCATTTAGAGACATATCAAAAGGAAGTGGTGCTGCAGATGCCAGAATATCAACACTGACTACTTCAAGCTCGATATCCCCGTTAATAACCTCCGGATTAATGTTTTTATCTGGTCGCTTGTTTACTTTTCCAGTAACTGAAAGTACCCACTCATTCCTTACTTCCTTAATTTTCTCAATAGTCTCTGGGTTATTTGGAAGCACTACACACTGTACTTTTCCTGACATGTCGCGCATGTCCATAAAAACCATTTTGCCTTGGTCTCGTCGAACATCCACCCAACCTTTTATGTTGACTTCCTCACCAACGTGTTGTCCTAAATCTTTTATATAAGTTCGATTCATGACAAAGATATTATCATATTTGTGTTGACAAAACTAGACATAAATACGAGGATTACATTAGGAGGCACGCATGAGAAACGCAGACTTAGCCATTCAGGCCAACCCGGACACAGGCATTCTCTAGTTACGGGTCGAGGGGCTATGCTTTGGCGACATTGTCGCGAGTGGAACCATTGTTGACCTGAACGGTGTTGGACTTAGCCTCGAAGATATCGAGTTTATTGCGCACAAGATGCGCGAGATTCAGAAATTCGGGAAACGACCACCGACCTGCGAAGTCTGTGGCGGTACGCCGTACTTCCCGAATGTTCGCCCAGCCGACAAAGTGTTCGAGGAGCATATCTGTTCAGCCCCAATGCACACCAACCGCCCGCGCTAGTCGCGGGCGGAGTTTGTATTAAAAAGCGGGGCCACATATGTGACCCCACTTGGTTTGCGGTGGGTCAGGCCGCCTTGTCGACGCCCTAACACCACCAGTCGTCCCTGTCCCAACCCAGGGGCATAGACACCTCCTTTCCTCGAAAATCTACTGACCCATAATTTTCTTGGCTTCCTTGATGAGTCTAGAAGCCTCAGTTTTATTATGACTAGTAGCGTGTGTAAACGCCCTACGAAGAATGGCTCGTGGACACTCGTTGGTCGTACTGTAGACAATCCTGGATGCAATACCAAGAAGCCTCTCGATTTCAACTACGTAATCCAAGATTGTCTCCATACCCCCTCCATAAAGAACAAAGAGCGCCTTATTGCGCTCTTTGATGGATTCCTTGAATAGTTACGAGAAATCAATTAAACAGCGCAAAAGCCGCTCTTCTAAACCATGTATATGTGGTTGTGAATTGATTTCTCTGCATATTCTCATCGTATCAAAGTAATGTTTGGAGTCAAGTTACAAACCAATTTCAATTTGTTCTTTGTCTGCGACATCATCAAAGTTAACCCCTACTTTCATTAGTGGTTTTACTGGCTTATATGATCTCCACTCAATTCGTTCACCATCCAAATTGCCTTCTCTGTCATATTTTTCAAAATCCGACTTATTAAATACATACACGAAACCGCTTTTACTTTTTGCCTCCTCTAATACTTTAGTAGATGATACAGTAAAGAAAAGAGACGGTTTGCTCAAATTTCCTTTCATACCAAAAGCTGAGGTATGGTCAAACTCAATATTTCTCTTATTTATTATGGCCCTGAATATTGCAACATCTGCATAGGGAGTAGCCGAAACAGCCGGGTCGCCGTCATTTATAAGTAAGTCCGGGTCGCCATCGTCAGGCATATGAGTGCCTTGCCTAGGCTCTAGCTCAGGTATTCCCCCGTCTGGTGAGCCGTGGAAAACATACACGCCTTCACCCTCAAGGGACTTGAGAACTTCTCTACCAGTATTAAATCTTTCACTACTTTCTGTACTTTTCATGTAAATTTACTTTTTGAATCTATCCGCTTGGAGCTTATAGAGTTCAGAGTACATCTTTTTATTTTTCATAAGCTCCTTGTGAGTTCCCTCTTCCACCAATTTTCCCTTATCCATTACGAAAATTTTGTCGCATTGGGAAATAGTAGAAAAGTCGTGAGAAATAAGTATGGCAGTTCTGTCTTTCGGAAGATTTTCAATAGAATCAAAGATTTTTGCTTCAGACTCAGCGTCAACCGATGCAGTAGGTTCGTCTAAAATCATTACCAAACCATCTCTGTAAAGTATTTTTGCAATAGACATCTTCTGTTTCTGACCTTTTGATGGCTCTTTGCCGCCAAACTCTACACCGAGCTGCTGATCATACTTATCTTTCCATTCCATAATAAATTCATGCGCCTGACTTACTTTTGCTGCATCAATAACTTTTGTTAAGTTGCTTGGTTTTTCAGGTTTACCTATAGCAATTGCTTCTTCTACTATAAAATCATAACTTGCATAGTCTTGAAACATCACACCTAAGTTTGACCACCACTCTTTTGTTGCTACATCTTTAAGATCAATGCCGTTTATTAATATCCTTCCCTCTGTTGGATCATAGATTCTACAAAGTAATTTAACTAAAGTAGTTTTTCCTGCGCCGTTATTTCCCACTAATCCAATATTATCCCCAGCATTAAATTTTATGTTTATATCTTTCAATATCCATTTTTCTGTATTAGGATATTTAAAACTAACATTCTCAAATACCACCTCTGGTGCTGATTTTAGATTTAGTTTATCGGGATTCTTTTTTTCATGTATTGAGGGTTCAATATTTATGAATTTTATTAAATCATTCACTACCAAACAATTCTCATACTGACCTGAAATACTATCCAATAAACCACTAATTGAGGAGCGAACGTTAGTTAGCGTTCCAATCATAAACACAAATGTGCCAACTTGATAATTACTATCTATAACCCCTCTCACAACTAGCCAAAGACCAAATGTAAAACCTACAAAAGATAGGATATCAGCAAGTGATGCCACCCATACTCTGCTTTTTTCTAAATTTCTTTGTTTTCCAGCAAAGTCCTCAAATATTTTTCTTATTTGTGCAAGGAATTTATCTGTTGCTAGGAGCAATTTAAGCTCTATCAACCTCACTTTTGAAATGATATGGTCTCTGAGATCGTCTAGTTTCCTTTGCTCGGCAGATTCTTTTGACCAAATACTCCATCCAGCTTTAGCATACTTTATGTCAAGTAAAAAATTTGGTATGGCCGAAATAATTACAACAAAATATACAAGCCAACTGAAGTTTGTTGCGAGGATAGTTCCTACAATGAATCCTGTTAAAGAATTTATTGTATCGTACTGAGATCTAGTAATTTGAAAAATTGGATTTGTCCCACCATTTCTGTTTGCACGTTGAAGTAAATTTTGAAATTCAGGGTCTTCGTGAGTGCCAATATCGATTTGCGCTCTTTTAGTCATGAGCACCATATGCATATCCATCTGAAACTGGAGCATTCCAAGCCTTTCAAAATATCTCTGCAACTCTCGGATAATGGCTGGCAAGGCACTCACAAAAGCAAATGCTAAAAATAACCACCAAAGACTATTTAGCCCCGCTTTTCCACCATAGACAATTCTATTTATTAGTAGACCTAGCAGATATGAATTCAGATAAGGCAGAGCACCTCTTATAATGTAGAGAAATGACAGAAGAAATAAGTACTTCCTAATGAATTGGTAGGCGTACTTCATTGAAAAAAATACTGCCTTAATGTAGTTGTTTACAATATTCATCAATTTTAAAAATATTTAGTACAACTTAACTCCAATTACCTCTCTCACTTCTTCCATTTTCTTTTCAGCTTTTGCTTTGGCTCTCTTGCCACCATCCTTAAGCACATCCAAAACGTACTCAGTATCGTGCTCCAGTTGTTCCCTCCTCTCTCTCAGTGGTCGAATGAAGTTTTTTGCATCAATAATCAGAGCTTCTTTTAGATTTTTATATTTACCTTTATTTTCCTCATAAAGTGGAGTAAGTTCTTCCTCAGTTTTAAATAGTCTATGAATTGCGTAAACATTTTCTGGCAGCTCTCCTGATGAATCAGTAACAATCGCCATACAAGTTTTTTCTATTTCTTCGTCGGTTGCAAAAAGCGGAATAGTATTTCCGTAACTCTTACTCATTTTCTGACCATCAATACCTGGCACTACTGCAACCTCTTCCAATATTTTTGCTTCAGGTAACTTAAAAATTTCTGACTTAAATGTAAAATTAAACTTTTGTGCTGTGTCCCTAGCATATTCTACATGTTGCTTTTGATCTTGACCCACAGGGACGACGTCAACATCATAGAGAAGGATGTCGGCCGCTTGAAGCATTGGGTAGTTAAACGCTCCGACACTTATTTCCTTGTTTTTTGCTTCAGCATCTTTATATGCATGTGCACGCTCTAAGTAAGGCATAGTTGTTATTGTGTCAAAAATCCAACACAACTCTGTATGTTCAGAAATATCAGATTGCTTATAAATCAATGATTTTTTTGGATCGAGACCTATCGCAAGATAATCGATGGTTAGATCTAAAATCTTTTTCTTCATATCTTCACCATCCTGAATAAAGTTTAATGCATGATAATCTGCGATAAAAAACATACAGTTATAGTCATCCTGCATATCAAGCCATTGTTTCATCGCTCCAAAGTAGTTCCCAATATGTGGTCTTCCAGTCGGCTTTACCCCAGAAAGCAATGTTTTTTTCATAATGTATTATTTTAACAGACATTTCAGATAAACAAAACCGCCGTCAAATTCGACGGCGGTTGAAAATTCACCCTTGACTCACCCGTGATAACGAACCCGTCTCGAGTCTTGATGTTTCAGGGCTGCGTGGAAGCTGTGACCCCTCTGTACTTTTGCTTTAGTAGGAGTTGCTCGAGGCAAAATTCTCCCGCTGAGCCTCCCGGTAGAAACAAATTCAAAGGTTTTATTCGGCATCATGACTAGCACGACGCCGGAATAACAGAAGTAGTTCGCTTTCGGACTATATCTCAAGGATGCTACTTGCTTGTGACTTTGATCGATCTCGTAGACCAGAGCATTTGCCACAAACACCTTGAGAGATAGCTCCTTGCCCCAACCTCTGCTGTCGTTTGTAGTCATGAACACTCGCCAAAACAGTTCCATGCCATTATTGGCGACTAGGTGACTATACAGCTTGGACTGGTTCGGAGTGAAGAGCGGTTCATTCCTTGTTCTATTCACATATCCTCCCATGTCTATCCACAAATAAATTACATTTATTCGAGGATGTTGTCAAACGAAAACCCCGCGGAAATGTACCACGGGGTTTTTTAGACTTACGAGGCTTCAGAGAACTGTCGTTGCCAAAGTTCTTGAAAAACTATGCAACCTCTTGAAAGTTCCTGAATAGTACCTGAGCCAACAATTCTTCCATCCTCTAAAACGATAACCCTGTCAAAAAGTGGAAGAAACTGTAGGCTGTGTAGAGTGGATATGACAGTTTTATCGCGAAATCCCTCAAGGATGTTTCGAAAAACTGTACCTGCTGTGGCTGGGTCAAGACTGCTTGTGGGCTCATCAAGCAAGATGATGCCTTTGTTGTGGCTGGCCAAAAGCCCCCTTGATAAAGCTAAACGCTGAACCTGCCCTCCAGAAAGGTTCACGCCCTTTTCCTGAATCATTGACATCAAACCTTTCGGTAAAGCGTCTGCAACCTCAGTGAAGCATGCCATATCCATGTAATGGCGAACAATTTCTGGATCGTAGTCTGCACTAAGAGTAATGTTACCCAGAATAGTTGTTTCAAATATTTCTGGATTCTGCTGTATCATTGAGATGTCCTGACTGATTCCCTCAAATCCAGAATCAACAAGCTCACCATCAACATACAGTCTACATTTGTGCGGATGGTAGAGGTCACGCATAACCTTAAGCAAAGTGGTTTTACCACCGCCAGTTCTGCTAATAACCGCTACTTTTTCTCCTCGCTGAATTAGGAAACTAACATCATCAAGGTGTGGCTCGGTTCTGTCAACGCCGTAACTGAAACATAAATTTTCCACACTGATAGTTTTCCAGTTAGTTGGAAGAACATGGTTGACCATACTTTCGGACACAAAGTCCTCCGAAAGTTCTTCTGAATTCAGAAGGCGGAACATTCTTCGTGTCGTCCACCCATACAGACCAGTAAATTCATAAAACAAACTGCTGATTTGAGTTAGATAACTAACCAAGAGATACAGGCTACTAATTACGATAGCCTCTCCGCTTTTATAGTGATCCCAGAAGTAGGTCCCCAACACGAGAACCATCATGAGTGAGCAACACAGACTTGTCAGAAACCATTTAATCTCATTTTGGATAGTATTTTTCCTAAAAAGATCAAACGGACTCATGATTCTCTGCATGATTGAGTTAAACACAAAACGTTCTACCCGCAGTACAATAACGCTTGAAATGTTATTGATTGCGTCATGAACAGATTCAGATATTCGATTCTCTGACTGGCTTAGTTCTCGGATTTGCGGGCCAATACATTTACCATCAATCAAAACAGTGATCCACGCACTAAGACCAATTGCTCCTAGTACAATAAAAACTGATTCGTTGCTGAAATAGATTATGGCACCTGCACACCCAAGAAGCTTGACTATTGGCTTCACGAATCGAAATGTCTCCGATGAAAACTCGTACATCGAATTCGCGCCCTTTTCAAGCCTGTCTATTGTATCGCCAGAGTGATGTTCCGAGTGCCACTCAAGAGGCAGACCCATGACTCCTTTTAACTGAAATCGCCTGAGATTTGCTCGTGCGAGAAATGCATTGCATTCCTCCTTGACGCGAGATGGTCCATGAAGGGACCAAAAAATCAAGTCGCCAATTGGGAATAACGCAAGGTAAAAGATTAGATCTCGGAAACTTTCAGCTGTAATACCTTTACTTTGAATGAGGTTTATTATTCTGGACACAACAAGTGGTGACCAGAACGTTTCTACCAACTCACTCATAACTGACATGAGTAAGTAGAGAACCACATTTTTCCTGTTCCCCCCGGAAAACTCCCAAGTTCTCCTAAATAAGTAAACTAGCGGGTTTCGTTTCTTCCCCTTTAGCATAGCTTCTCCTTTTCGTAAGTTGTAAAGAGCACAAAGAACTAAAAATGCCACGATCTACGCGGCATTTTCAGGGTTTAACCCTAGAATAGCTAGGGCTGGTTAAACTCTAAAAACACTGCGTAATCGATCTACATTTGGAGTAGATTCATCTCTCCCCAGTACAGCAAAAATGCCATAGCACCATGCGCCGTGGGGATACTTATTGATTTGATTACTCATGTTTTTCATGATCCTATCATTCTATACTGCTATAATGATTTGTCAAGGTAGCAACGCAATATAGCTATTTAGAAAAATATGCAATCCAAAAGTTTCTTTTGTAAACCCTGTCACTCATTCGAGTATAACTAGTTTTCTTCTCCATATGTAAAATTTTGAAATACTTTTCATAGGTTCTGGTAAAATCCTCTTTGGACCAAACCCTCTCCTCTACCCCAATGTCTGGTAAAACATAAGTATCCTTTCCTTTTCCTGGAGACTTTTTCAAAAGAGTTTTTGCATTGTTATCCCCGTCCTTGCATAGTGCCTTTGTAAAAAATAGCCCATCTGCTTTCAGCACTCTACTTGTCTCTGATAAAAAAGTTTCTCTCTCTTCTTCTGATAAAGAGTTTGAACTTGTCACGTCTAGAAGAATATCAAAATAGTCATCTTTGAAACTAAGTTTGTTTCCAATACTTTCTTTAAGATAAGTTATATCAAAGGATACGTTTTTTATATTTTCCTTAGCTATATTTATAGCAGTCTGTGAAATTTCGATCCCAATAACTTTTGCACCGAGTTCAGCAAAATAGAAAGAGTTTCTACCAGTACCACACCCAAGATCTAAAACTTTTGCATTTTCAGTATTAAAATTGTTCTCCTTCAGCCACTTAACAAACCGCACCACATCTGCTTGCGGCTTGTTCTCTTTTGTTAGAAACTTTGAGTTCTTGTATTCCCTATCCCATTCCTTCTCTTGTGCCATATATATTGAATCCTACTAAACTTATATAGTTGATTTACCCCTTAGGTAGTTCCAAATTAAAGGTTGACCCCTTCCATCTACCATCTGACTCAGCCCAAACGCGACCTTTATGTGCATCTACCACACCTTTTACGAAAGCTAGTCCATAACCTGTAGAGTTTACGTTAAATCTTAGTGAATCTGTTCCACGAACGCCTGACTTAAATAGCTTTGGCTTATCCTCTTCTAGTATACCCACACCAGTATCTTTTATGTTTAGTTTTATAGCATACTTATCACCTGAAAGTGCTACTTCGACATTTCCTTCCGGAGTGTAAGTTAACGAGTTATCAATAAGATTTCTAACAGCCTCACTTAACTGTCTCGCGTCTCCTTGCATACTGTATTCTCCGTCACTAATCGAAAGGGTGAATTTAAGTCCCTTTGATTCTGCTCTATCTTTTTCCTTAGCAAAGGCTGTCTCGAGTATTTGTTTAAAATCAACCGGCTTCATCTCATAAGGAATTTGACCGTTCTCTGCTGATGCACCACGGAGTACGTTTTGAACATAGTCGATACCCATGTTTGTTTCATCCAATCCCTTCTGAAGTAGTGGAATAGCATCCTTAGGCATAACCCCATAATCGTCCGTCAAAAGCTCAGCAAAAATATTTTTTGAATTTCCAAACCTACCTTTCACCTGATGATTCATAAAATGCATGAGACTAACCTGCCCCTCGTTTGAAGCCTTTAGTTTTTTGTTAGACTCATCAAGTTCTTCCCTCAGGTGAACTTCTTTGATAACACTACGTATTAGCAACATCCCCGCTATTAATATAATAAAAAATAATCCACCATTTATTACTCTTTCTTCTGTAGAAGATGAGATTAGAGTTCGTATAAACAAAAATATCCATAAAGAAAATACGATAAATTCCGTTGTAATGACTTTAACATCAAATAGTTTGAACCTAAAAATGGCGTAAATGCTTATAATGGGAAACAAAGAAAATAAAATTAGTGGATAAGGTTCAATAGGAATATTATAGTTTAAAAAGAATACACTACCTCCGCCAATCGATCCTGCTGTAGTAAAAATAATAATATATTTGTATCTGATTATTTCAATCGGGTTACTTGTTTCGTTATATTTTCTAATCAAAATAGTTAGTACATAAACAACGAGTGCAAAAAAATAAAAAGTAAATATTCCATAAAGAGGCCCGACTTCAACCATATAGTTAAAGGTGCCTTTTGGAATATAATCTATAACAAAAAGCTTTGTCGGGGTACTTATGATTAAAAATAGACTAATAATAGATGCAGCTACAACACCATACCTGTGGACTTTATAAGTATTTGTAATAGACACTACTGACACCAAGCAAAATAGTGGAACCATAATTGCGGCTATATGAAGTATCCAACTTGCATAGAAAGCTACATCCTTGTTTGGTGCATTAATTAATATAAAATATCCAAAACTCCATAATGCAGCTGAAGCATTGAAAAAAAACCAAGCAATGCTTTCTGTTGTTTTGTGGTTATGAAGGTATACAACAAAACCTGATATAAGAGACGCAAAACAACCAATCAATACTGAGATACTAAAGTAATCAAAATTAAATTGCATATTTATTCATTATATATAAAATAATGGACAAGTTAAACCGTTATTTCTTAGCTACTACAATCCCGTGTATCATTAGAGGTTCATAAAAATATTTCATTTTTTCTTTTTTGAATCCCGCTTGTTCTACTAGTCCCGATAAACTTTTTACACTTCTATAAATCATATTCCAGTCAATAATTCGACCCACAAATTTTTCTTCTAAATTGTGGTTAATATTCGCAGTAATAACAACTCCACCATCAACAAGAATCGAGTGTATACCACTAAAAGTATCAACTACTTTTTCGTCAGTAAAATAGTCCAGTAAACCAACTATTTCGACAATATCATACTTATTACTTATTGAACTTTTTAAAAAAGTACCAACGGTAGTATTTATCCAGTTTAACCGTACTGGTAAATGCTCAATACTTTTTGATAACTCTTTACTATAATTGATAGCTTTTTCATCTTTATCTAAAAAAGTAATAGTTAAGGTTGCATTTTTTGGATAATAACCCTCTTTGACTGTGTCGATTATTGCTCTAGAAGAACCAGAGGCAATACTGATTATTTCGATATTTTTATTTGTGTCTACAATAGTTTTCAAATAATCACGTAATTCTCTCTTAACAAACTTTAGACGATTTCTTACAGCTTTCGAATTGCTCATATTAAACCAAACGTATTTAAACACAGTGTCAGATACTTTCTTTATAGAAAATAACTCTCCCTTACTATACAAAACTTCCAGAGCCTTATGGTTCGTTGCGTTTTCTATGACAACACTAGCCGCCTTATTTGTTTTTTTGATTACATGCTTAAAGTTCTTTGGAAGAGTATTTAACAAAGGAATAAAAAATAAATTAAATACACGTCTTATTGGACCATTCACTTCCAGTTTAAGATTTTCATCATTATCAACCAAACTCAGTTCTACTTCATCAGATAATTTATTGTTCATATTATTTTATTTCAAACACTTAATACGGAATTAATTTTATTAAGTATTAAATTGCCTATCTCGCGAAACTCCTCAACTGTTGGCTCTTTTGATTTCAGCAACTCATTTACCTTCATTGGCTTTAAAACTCTTAATGTCACTTTTCTTTTTCTAGAAATAAATTCATAAAAAGATAAATTATATAAAGTATCAATAGCAAGTGGTACAACAAGTGCATTTGTTCTGTGTGCAAGAAAACCAAGGCCACCTCTGGCAGGTTGGATTTTTCCATTTAATGTACACTTACCTTCTGGAAATATACAAACTGTTTTGTTTTGGTTCAATAAATTTATATGGTTTTCAAGCGATCTTTCATAGTCCTTAAAACCAGAGTAAGTAGGATAACCTCCTAATACTTCAAAAAATAGTTCTTTGTAAATATGACGTCTCCACCCAAAACCTGAATCTTTATATTTTTCTATTGGATAAATTACCGAATAAACTGGTAATATTTTAGAAAAAAAATCAGTAATAAGAGGTATTACCGTAGGATCTAACTCACTAGTATGATTTGATGCAATAATAATCGGGCCATCTAAATCAGTGATATTTTCTTTACCATGCACTTCAAATCTAATAAAAAATTTATACACTGGTAAGAAAAAAACAAAAAATAAACTCTGAATTATCTTTGGGAAAATATAATGATACTTATTCATTTGTAATTAATGTCATTTAGAAACTTTTTCTTGACAATCAGTTCCACAAAATGATCTACCATCCTCTTCTGAGCAACTTTCACAACAAATAAAGTGTTTGTTGCATTCCGGATTTTTACAATTCACATATCTTTCGCTCGATTCACCACATTTTTCACAAAGTCCTATAACTTTGTGACTTTCAGGAGCGTCAAAATGCATCAAAATTCTTTTATCAAAAACATATAATGATCCCTCAAACTCCTGAGCTGGAAACTTTTCCATATAAGTAACCATTCCACCGTCTAATTGGTACACATCCTTGAAACCTTCTCTTTTCAAAAGTCCTGATGCTTTTTCACATCTCACTCCCCCAGTACATACCGTGAGCACAGTTTTGTCTTTCAAATGTTCTATTTCACCAAGAGCTTTAGGAATATCTCGAAAGTTTTGTAACTTTGGCATTATGGAGTTTTTAAACTTGCCTACCTTGAACTCGTAGTCGTTTCGAAAATCTATAACAATAAAGTCCTTGCCTGACTCGTACCACTGCTTGAGTTCTTCTGGTTTTAGATGCACGCCGGTTATTTGCTTTGGATCAATGTCATTTTCTAAGTGAAGCGAAACTATCTCTGGTCGAACCTTTACAGATAGTCTTGGGAAAGAGTCCCCTGTTCCCTTACTTTTCTTTATGTGAGTATCAGAAAAACGAGGGTCAGATAGGTAGACTTTCAGGTATTCATCTGTGGCCTCTTTTGTGCCCTCGACTGTCGCATTTATACCCTCTCTGGCCACGATAATACGACCCTTTAGTCCTAATTTCTCGCACAAAGCCCTCTGCTCATCCCTGAGCCTTTCCGGGTTCTCAATATCAACGTATTTATAGAAAAGTAGGATTGTATACTCCTGCATATAGGCATATATATTAACATATTTTTGTTTTTTCCAAAGCAGACGCATTGAATTTGACAAATATAGTATTTATGGGTATAATCCGTCACAGTCGGGCTCTTTGGACAATCTCATTCCGAGGTTATTCAAATAGCCAGTTTAAGCTCTTTTAAGGAAGGCTATGAAGACGAAATTTGCCCTCGCACTTCTCCTGGCACTATGGGTCATTCTTTCGATATATGACCGTTGGTTCCAATACCTTTTCGGGATTGACTGTTTTGGCACAAGCTGCCAAGCATCGTTTCCCGTCCGCCTGTTTCTCACCTTGATGTTTATACCATTTGAGCTACTCAAACCATGGGTGCTAGGTCTCCACCTAGTAGCAGGAGTGTTGCTATATAGCGGAGCGAGAGACAAGTACACCAAGTAGCTTTGGGCGACTTCGGTCGCCCCCTCAAAGTTTTCTTGCCCTGAGTTTATCGAAGGGTGAAGTTTGAAAGAAAATTTTGGTGGGATCATTCCGGTCCCTTTTCGTTTAGAGGTGTATGATGGTTAAGGAGAAATTGACTGACGAGAGTCATGCCAAATTCCTGGAGTATCTTGTGAACAGATTGTCGCCTGTGGGTGCAAACGCTGAGGCCGTGGCAATTCTTCAGGCCATGCAACTCACGTTCGACGGCTCTTCCATGGGGTCTGACGTAGTTGTGGATCCATACATGGTTCACAACCTCGCAGCATGTACGTTGGTTGCTCTTGAGTATAACAGAAATGACGTGATTCTATGGCACAAAGGGAATCACGACTATGTTCTACTTCGTGCCTATCGAGGACTGATTTTCTTCATCAGCAAGATGGTAAAGGAAGGCAAGTGTACGATCACTGCGGACAAAAGATACTACGCCGGCAACCTTCTTATCCCAAACTGGTTCGTTCAGGAAGTAATATCCGGTCGCCGATGCTCTAACCTGGAAGCTCGGCCCAAGTCCAAGTCCCACCGCGAGAACGCGAGGCGCTAGCCCACTGCGTCTCGCGGTTCTTTTTTTATTAAAATTCCTGACCGATATTGTTTTGTGCCGACTTATATCAGCGCAATTAACATTTTTTTAAGTGTACTATCATGGGACGGTCGTCCAATGATAGTACATATATAAGCACAGCACTTACTCGGACTGTCTGCTAAAGGGTGTGCCAAAGGGTGAACCTTTGGCTTATACTAGTACTGTACCTATAGCAAGCATGTTCGAGGATTTTTCAACACAAATAATAAAGTGTAATTAATTTCACTCGATCTCGGCTAGTAAAGTACACTACGTTGTTTATTAAAAATTATTATTAATTATAAAAAAATCTATGGTAGACACAATTATCACAAATTCTCCGGAAAAGGGTGGGGGTGATAGTGCAGCAGGTTGGATTGTCGCACTAATTATCATAATTGTAGTTATAGTAGGCGGTATAATACTTTATCGCCGTGGGGCATTCAGAGCAGCAGCTCCAGCGAGTAACACAAATATTAATGTTACTGTTCCTAACCCTCTTAACACGTCTAATTAACTCAATTGTTATTAAATCTTTTACCTTAATAAACAAGTTATTTATTAACTCTAACAATCATCTATATGTACAATGATATTGTTGATATTGTTTGAAATGCAGGGCTAATATGGTAAAAACTGTCGATGAAAACTCGTTTTTCTATCCTTGATGGGTTACGTTTCTTTGCAGCTTTTTTGGTAATGAATTTTCACTATTTGTTCGGACAGACTGGTGATCTAGAGTGGTATAGATATGGAAACTTAGGAGTGCAATTATTTTTTATAATTAGTGGATTTGTAATTGTTCAATCCTTAAAAGGAAAAACAATAAAAGAATTTGCAGTAAATCGGTTCCTTAGACTTTTCCCTCTCTTTTGGATACTTTGTACTTTTACGTATTTTATAACACTTATAATACCTAACACATCCTCAGTAAGTTTTACCGAGTACCTTCGAAGCATGACGATGTTTGGAGATTTGTTTAATGGAATAGTGGGATACACTAGACTTATTGATCCGTCATACTGGACTTTGACTGTCGAACTTATTTTCTATATTGGGATAGGTACATTTACATATTTATTTTCATACACAAACATTAGATATTTTTTGGGGGCTTGGCTCGTCATAAGCGCAATCGCTTTTTTGCTTAGAGTTGATCACAATTTTTATGTAAAGTTATTGCTAGTGCGTCACTCTGCATATTTTTCTTTCGGTGGTGCACTTTTATTAATTACAACAAAACAAGCAACAGGAATTATTCAAAAATATTTTGACTGGGCACTTTTATTTGCGAGTGGCACATTTGCAACATACATTCATTCAAGGGCATTGGAACCTTACTACACCGTTAACCCTCTTGATATAAAAATAATAACCCTTATACACATAACATTTTTTATACTTATCCCTATACTAGTTTACTCTTCACTATATATTGAGAACAAACATGTAATTAAGTTTCTTACTATATTAGGCGGAATTACTTATCCTCTTTATCTTCTCCATCAAAAAATAGGTAATGCAATACTTAATTTTGTAATTGCTAATTACAATAGTATATCTTGGAACCATCTTTCAATGGGTTTCGAGGTGATTATTATATTTGTTGCTTATGTCGTTTATCTGGAGGATGTAAAATTACGCCTTTGGTTAAAAGCTAAAATGCTGAAATATAGTTTATCTAGTATAAAATAAGTATAAACGTATTTAATAAATATTAAATGATTCTGATTTACACCAAACTTAAAATGAGTCAGAGAGATTACTCATAGCGCAATGCTTCAATAGGATCCATTTTGGCGGCACTTCGCGCTGGAAACACTCCAAAAAATATTCCGATAGCACCAGAGACACCAAAAGCAAGAAATATTGCATACAATGGTACTTTAAAGACCCAATCCAAATTAAATGCTTGAGCAATTAGAGAAACAAAGTAACCAAGCAGGCTTCCAAAAACTAAGCCTATCAATCCCCCAATAACAGTAACTATCACTGCTTCCGATAGAAATTCTTTTAGAATGTCCTTTTCCCTGGCACCAACAGCTTTTTTCAGTCCAATTTCAGCTGTTCTCTCAGTTACTACAACATACATAATATTCATAATACCTACCCCGCCCACAATAAGAGAAATGGCGGCAATAGCAATAAGAAGATAGGTTATACCACCAAAAATAGTGTCAAAAGTTTCGAGTGCTTGAGCCTGAGTTTGTACGGCAAAGTCGTCCTTTTCGGGATCAGTTATAGAGTGGTTTCTGCGCATCAAGATTTTTATTTGCTCAGCAGTACTGTCGGCATCCTTTATATCTTCTAGTTCTACTATTCCAATCATAAGATAGTCAACTCCAAGAAGTTTTTTTTGGGCGGTGACCAAAGGAATAAAAACTAGGTCATCGTTTTGTCCCACAGCACCTTGCGGTTCATATACACCAATGACCTGAAAGTTCAAAGAACCAACACGCATGAGTTTGCCTATAGGGTCATCTTGACCGAAAAGATCTTTTGCTACGTTTGCACCTAAGATAACTACTTGACTACCAGAACTGTCTTCGCTTTCAGTATAAAATCTACCCGAAGAAAGTTTTGTCTTGTCTATTTGAAATCTTTCCGCACCAGCACCATAGTAAATTACAAATTTTTTGTTCTGTCTGTAACTCGCAGGAGCCTGCCCTGTGACAATACCGTATGCTCCTGAGACGTTGCCCAGTTTTTTTATATCCTCTATGTCTCTTTGTTTAAAACTAGTTATGGTAACTCCAGAAAAAGCAGCACTTTCAGGACCAAGCCTTCCCTGACTTCCTGAGGCTCTGTTTTTTGTAGTCGGTGGTATTCTTACTTGAACGAAAAGTGTGTTTGTTCCAAGTGTGGCGACTTGGGAATCAATGAGACTTCTGAAACCAGCTCCAGCAGATAACACAAGCACAACTGTACCAATACCAATAACTATTCCCAACATTGTGAGAGCAGTGCGGGCCTTATTGGCTGACAAAGCTTTGATAGATTGTTTGATTAACTTAATCATTTTTTTGTAATTTAGAATTTGAAATTTGAAATTTATTTATTTCGTTATTCGTACCTTAAGGCCTCGATTGGATCAAGTTTTGATGCTTTGTAAGATGGATAAAGGCCAAATACAACTCCAGTAAGTATCGAAACACCAACAGCGAGTAGAACTGACCACAAGGAAACTACAAAGTCCCAGTCATAGCCAAGCTTAGTCATTAAAAGCGCCATGAGATATGAAATAACAACTCCAACAACTATGCCTATTAAACCACCTATCGAAGTTAGTACTCCTGATTCAAGTAGGAACTGTTTCAGTATTTTTTTATTTGTAGCGCCTACAGCTTTCCTAAGACCAATCTCTCGAGTTCTTTCTGCCACGGTAACTAACATGATATTTAGAATACCTATTCCACCAACTACAAGTGAAATAGCAGCCATCGACGTAAGAAAGAGACTTAAGGCATCAGTAATTGTAGTCAGTAGCCCAACAGCAGCGGCCTGGTTACGCACAGTAAAGTCGATATCTTCGTCATCAATTATACGATGTCTTTGCTTCAATACTCTTGTTACATCAGCTATGGTTCTATCAACGTTGGTGGAGTCATCAACTTTTATGTTTATTGCTTGAAGATGTTTTATTCCTAGTAGTTGCCTCTGCGCTATTGATAAAGGAACATAAATACTATCATCTAGGTCCTGAAAAAATGCACTACCTCTAGGCTCAATTACACCTACTATTCTAAGAGGAATTCCAAGAGATCCTCCCTCTGTTGCACTAGTTGTTCTGACTTTAATTACCTGTCCAATGGGGTCTATTCCAGTCCCTTTAAACAATGAATCCGCAATAGTCGAGCCAAGTACAACCACGCTACTTCCGGCTTCAGTTTCTGACTCATTCATAAATACCCCATCCCGCATTGAAAAATTTACAACATCTACATAACCATAGTCAGTTCCTGCCACACTAGTATCAATATTTTTATTCTGCCAAGTGACTGTCACTGTACCCCTAACTAAGGCATTTACTGCTTGTGCATGAGGAACTTGAGTTGGAGAGCGAAGAGCTATTGCATCTTCCTCTATAAGGGTTGTAACAACTACACCAAAAACTTGGGCTGGTGGCCCCTTAGGATCGCTGTTTCCAGGTTGAACAGATAAAAGATTTGAGCCAAGCTTTTTTACTTGACCCAAAACAAGACTCTGCGCTCCTGCGCCAAGTGAAATAATAATAATGACTCCCGCAACGCCAATTATAATACCGAGCATAGTTAAAAATGTTCTGCCTTTTTGTGCAAGAAGATTTTTTATTGTGATTTTTATTGTCGAAATCATTTCCTTAAGTCGCCGTCTACTGTTGCTATGGCTCTATCTTTTACCAACTCATCACTAACTATTGTTCCATCCTTGATTCTGACAATTCGCTTAGCATGGTTAGCAGTATCCTGTTCGTGTGTTACAAGAATAATTGTGTTTCCTTTGTTGTTCAATTCCTGGAGTATTGATAGAACTCCATTACCAGATTTTGAATCAAGATTCCCGGTAGGTTCATCTGCAAAAATAATAGCTGGATCACATACCAGTGCACGAGCAATAGCTACTCTTTGTTTCTCTCCACCAGAAATCTGGTTAGTGAAATAATTTAGTCTATGAGAAAGTCCCACATCTGCAAGAGCCTTTTTTGCTAGATCATCATGGTTTTTTTTATCACTATAACTGAGAGGAAGCTTAACATTATCTAGAACAGTCGTTCGTGAAAGTAAGTTAAAGGATTGAAAAACAAAACCAATTTTTTCATTTCGAAGCTTTGCTAAATAGTCTTTGTCAAACTTAGTAGTGTCCCTTCCCTCAAACTCGAAAAGGCCCGAGGTGGGTCGATCAAGAAATCCTAGAATATGCATTAGAGTTGATTTCCCAGAGCCAGATGGACCCATGATAGCTACGAACTCTCCTTTATCTAAATTAAAGTTTACTCCATGCAACACCGGAGTTGATATACCCCCGTTTAGATACTCCTTCGATAAATTTTCAGTTCTTATTATTGACATGTTGAATATAAACTAGGGATTTAATTGTACTGAGACTCAAAATGTTTATTTAATAAATGTCACTACTTCCTGTCCTTCACTTAGTCCGGAGATAATTTCAACATCTCCACCATCAGCTTCTAGCCCTGTCGTTACTTCGACTTGATCATATGTTTTCGCCTTGGAATCATTTACCACTCTAACGAACTTCTTTCCATTTTGATTTATTATTGATGATGAAGGTGAAACAAGAACTGAAGTTTTCTCCGCGACCAGTATAGTCATGTTCGAGGTCATACCTGGCTTCACTTCTGGAATATTTTCCAAACTGCCTGTAACTTTATAATTAACCACACCTGAAACCAGGGTTGAAGCTGGATTTACTGTTAAAACTTTACTCTTGTAGTGTCGGTCTGGTCCCAAAGCATCAAAGGTATTATCAATCTCCTGACCTATTTTTATAGAAGCAATATCCGCCTCACTGACCTGTGCCTCTGTGTATAGATTAGATACATCCAATAGTTTAATAACCGGTGACATAGCAGTCGCTTGCTCACCAAGTTTAATAT
>JBAQWP010000060.1:0-1935 GCA_049298975.1 Minisyncoccia bacterium | reverse complement strand
CTTTCATTGTGGCACCTTTTAGATGCTTCTCTAACTACTGCAAAAGCCTCAGGTAAAATGTCATCTAAGGACTCACCTTTTGACAATCTGGCCTTAAATTCGTCTGTTTTTGCCTTTAATTCCAAGTCGGAAAGGGCTGAAATAACCCCTTCTAGAGAATTTATCTTCTCTACTATTGGCTCGGCTTCTTTCAGTATAATATCCCCCTCAGACCCAAATAATTTCGATAATATAAACATAGAGAAAGTATTCTAACACAAAAACAAAAACCTCGCATGAAACGAGGTTTTTGTAATCCTTTCGGATTTTTGAGGAAAGAAGATTAAGCTCTCTTCTTTGCCTTCTTCTTTGCTTTCTTTTTTGCTGCCATGATTTTGTTTAATTCTTCGAAGAATTAACTAATATTATTTTTAAAGTTGTCTGATGAAAAATATTTCATCACTCCGACCTGTTATAATTATATTACAAATATTTTTTCAAAAATATTTTTTTTAAAAAAATTGTGGATAACTTTTTTATTTTTTTAAAAAAATATTTTTAATTTTTTATTACTGCGAGCTTTTATTTTAGTTTTTGAAGATATTCTTCAATCTGTGCTTTATATTCTGGAAAATCTTTTGCAACACTTGATAAAACTTCAGATGCTTTCGCCTTCTGTCCTATTGATGCGTAAACAGAAGCTAAATACATTCTTGCTTGAACATCTTTTGGATTATTGACCAGTCTTTCGTTTAGTAAACCAATAGCAGTGTTATAGTCTCCACTATCTAAATAAGCTTTTAGAAACCTATCATCATTTACAATCTCATTCCTATCAAGCTTGCCTGAAATTTCTTGGAGAGTCTTTGTATCCTTTGCATAGATAGCCCCAATAGCCAAAATTTTCAAGGATTCTGGCATAGAAGGTTTTAAATCATATGCTCTCCTAAAATACTCAAGAGTCTTCGCAGTATCGCCTAGCCCTAGATAACTAGTGCCAATTTCCATAAGTATGGTTTGTTTTTTAGGTGACTCCTCTAAGGCTCTATTTAGATAAATTAGTGCATCGGAGTATCTTGCTTGGTTGTTAAAAAAGCTACCTGCAAAAACCAAATATCTGGTGTCATGTGGTGTTTTGCTTATTTTCTCTTTCAACTTTTCTTCTGCTAAAGCTCTAAACTGTGACTTGATTGAGTCAGGCACATTTTGTGGTGAACGGGCTGCCGCCTGAACTAGCTGTTCAGTTATTTCATCATAACCAAAGGAATTGTATGAGTAGGCTTGCTTAAAGTAATCTAGGTTTTTCTGGTAATCAGATTGCTGGCTTATAGATTTAATAAGAGTTTTGTTAGCTTGTAGAGCAGGCACATTTACAAAGTAGATTGTTAAACCGGTTAAAATTACTACAACAGGCAAGACGATGTAAGTAACTGTGTCATTTTTTACACTTACTGAATCGAGGGTGTTGAAGGTCTTGAGTTTGTCTGCATATATAGAATGCACAAATGCCAAAATAGAAAAGAACATTATATAACTGATCAAATTATCGAACACAAATATATTGTTAAAAATATATGCACTGATCATGCCAAGAAGAATTGCTCTTTCAGAGTATCGCATATGCTCATGACCTTTATATATGTAATACAACAGAAACACATATAGCAGAATATAAGAAATAAACCCAACTAATCCCCCAGCAATTAACCAATCCAGAAAAACGTTGTGTGATCTGTCAAACCATTCTTCCTGACCAAACATGGCTGGATTATAATTTTTGTTAAAAACATAATTAAAACCTTCCTGTCCCCAACCAAGCACTGGTCTCTCCTGAAAACCTTTAATAGCCATAGGCCACACAAAATACCTACCTTGAGTTTTTATTTCAGCAATTCCAATAGTTCGGAACCTAGAAAGGACCACGTTATTTTTTGCATAGTCGGTATCTTTTATGGC
>JBAQWP010000059.1:0-8696 GCA_049298975.1 Minisyncoccia bacterium | reverse complement strand
TTCCGGAATGGTGTTTAGACAGTTTATGAATAATAGTATTATCATAATCCAAGGTGGAAATAATATAACAATTAATGGTCTAACCTTTAGAAATTTGCAGAATGGGGCGGGCGTATACATTCACGGAGGTCCTGCTTATTTCGAAATTGACTATCAAGGCACAAATGCATTTCCTGAAACAGGTCCAGCTTATGGAAACAAGGTTATAAATTGTGAAGTTTATAATTTAGGTGTTGCGGCTGACAATATACCACCCTATGTATGGTATGGAGGTATAAATGCTGTAGGAGATGTTCGCAACACCACCTTTGCTAACAACGTAATTCATGATGTTGGTGGCGTAGCCATAAGTATAGTTGTTTTGCAATTAGGTCCAAATCATGGTGCAGATAATTCAGTAATAAAAAACAATTTTGTCTATAACCTTAACAAGGCACCAGGGGCGGGGGATACTGGAGGAATATACTTAATTGATCGTATGCAAACTTCTCAAAACTGGTCTATTGAAAACAACTACATTCGAGATTTTGGATCTCGAGGACACACCACAAAGGGAATATATATAGATGATTTTGCTTCTAACATTAAGATAATCGGGAATGTTGTTGCTGGTCTAGGAACATACTCCATGCAGCTCCATAACAGTAATAATATTGAAGTTAAAGGAAATATCTTTGATCTTAGTCCAGTCGGTGATCAATATCTACTTCTATATCAAAACCAAGGGCAATCTGGAGGAATGACAGGTAATTCTGTCACTAATAATATAATAATAGGTAATTATCCTGGCAATGGTTTGACTGATGATGTTTACTACTCTGGCTGGGGAAATAGTTTTACTTATCCTGACGTAAGAAATAATCTCTACTGGAACTATTCTGGAGGTCAAATCTATATTACTGGGGACATTCAAGATTCCTCTCCGGTTCGACAAAATCCTCAATTGTCTGGTTGGGATTATAGAATAAGTCCAAGTAGTCCAGCGCTTACATCATCAGTAGGATTTACTCCTTTAATTGGTGGTTGGGGTCCTCCTGGATTTGTTATACCTCAGTCTGGAACTCCACCCTCAAGTCCAACTACACCAATTGGTCCAACTCCTACACCTACCCCAACCCCAACTCCCAACTCTCTCCTCGGTGACATTAACCTAGACCACATAGTCAACTCACTAGACTGGTCCGTGATGTCTAGCAACTGGTTAACAAACCATTTTGCATCAGACATAAACAAAGATGGAGTAGTAAATTCACTAGATTTCTCCATTATGAGTTCGAACTGGTTGAAGACGTGGTAGAATAAAGTTGTTGTGAAAGAAAAAACACTTTTATTATTTTGTATGAAAAATTATGATATTAACTAAGAAGGTCATCTCAAGTCAAGTTGTTCTGGCTACAATCGTTACTTCATTATTATTTTTTTCATCTGTTTCAGCTCAAACAGTAAGTAGACCGTCTGGATGCAGTAACGGAGATTTGTTTGTATCTACGACTGGTAGTGATTCTAATATTGGGTCAATTGATTCTCCACTTAAAACAATCCAAAAGGCTCGTGACCTGGCTAGATCAAGATTAGCTGACTTATCAAGAGATTTTAATATAGTGTTGCGTGGTGGTGTTTATACACTGTCTTCACCACTCACATTTACCTCAGCTGATTCTGGAACAAATGGTTATGATGTAGTTTACTGCAATTATGGTAATGAGGAACCAGTGATTAGTGGCGGTAAATTAATAACTAATTGGACGGTTTACGATAGTAGCAAGAATATTTATAGAGCATTTGTCGGGAACACATTTCAAACCAGACAACTTTATGTAAATGGTGTTCGTGCCCAGCGAGCAAGAGGGCCTAGTAATCCGGCAGGGTTTACAAAAACAAATACAGGATATAATTACAGTGGTCCTTCGATTGCATCATGGATGAATCAGGATGACATAGAAGTCGTGGCCTTTAATGATTGGAAAGTTTTTCGATGCAGAGTCCAATCAATTGACTCTAATTCAGTCACTGTGGTGCAACCATGTTTCAGTAATGCTAATTCTACCAGTAACTGGAATATACAACTACCACAATGGTTAGAAAATGCTTATGAGCTTTTGGATGAGCAAGGAGAATGGTATTTGAACCAGGGAGATGGTTATGTGTATTATAAACCACGTTCTGGGGATAATATGTCTTCTGCTGAAGTTGTTGCTCCAGTCATAGAACAACTCATTATTGCATCAGGAACATCATTAATTCCTGTGCATAATATTCGCTTTAGGGGTTTAACGTTTAGTTACTCTACTTGGCTTGCCCCAAGCAATAATAATGGATATCCCACTTTACAAACAGGGTATTATATTACAAGTTCAGGCTTATTGAAGACTCCTGCAGCAATCAATTTTACAGAGGCCAAGAATATTACTTTTGATTGGAATACCTTTTCACATTTAGGATCAACAGGGCTAATGTTTTCAACACCAAGCCAGTCGAGTACTATACTTGCTAATCGATTTATTGATATATCTAGTGCGGCAATCCACATAGGGGATATTGATGATGCTGGAACAAACGATCCTATAAGAATGAATAAGGATTTTAATATCAGTAATAATTACATCACAAAAGTTGGTATGGAATATTATGATCAGCCTGGTATATTTGTTGGTTACACCCAGAACGTTAATATTAATCACAATGAAATTTTTGATATCCCTTATTCAGGTGTTGCTTTGGGATGGGGGTGGGGGACAAATTCTTATGCAAAAAATAATTCAGTAAGTTACAATTATATCCATGAATATACTAAAGTGTTGCGCGATTCTGCGGCGGTTTATACTTTAAGTGCTCAGCCTGGAACAACCATTAATCATAACTATATTTATCACGGATGGAATGATTTTGGTTGTCTTTATCCAGATGAGGGATCAGCCTATATAAATTGGAACAATAATGTGTGTCAAAGGGTCAATCAATGGTTACATTTATGGACGAGTTCAATTCACGATAACAATATACAGTATAACTATGTGGATACAAATAGTATGGAGAATAATAGTACTAACAATATCGTAGCTAATAATCAGGTGATAACGAATGGAGTATGGCCGGCGACCGCACAAGAAATAATGAATAATGCAGGAATACAGCCAGTCTACAGGGCAGTTTTGAATGGCACAACACCTACTCCAACACCAACACCTACTCCAACACCTACAGGAACTCCGCTACTCGGCGACATCAATCTCGACCGCATAGTTAACTCACTAGACTGGTCCATCATGAACTCAAGGTGGTTTACTTCTGACACCGCTTCAGATTTAAACAGAGATGGTATCGTCAACAGTCTCGACTTCTCGTTACTTAATGCTAATTGGTTTAAGACCTGGTAGAATTACCAACACAGAACAAGAAAAATGTTATCGGTTATCCACCCCTCTTCTTTTCTCTCTCACTCAATACATGTAAAATAATACTATTACTCAAAAGGTTAATATTTATTACATGTCATTTACAAAAAATCGTTTTTTGATGCTAGTTTCCATTTTCTCTTTTATTGTGTTGGTGGTACTAGCACTACCAAATAACACCTATGCGGCCGGAGTCACAAGGCGTGTCTCTACCTCAGGCTCAGATTCTGGTAATTGTACCAGTAGTCCATGCAGAACTATTACCTACGCAATATCTCAACTACAAGGTGGAGACACTCTAATAGTGGGTAATGGTTTCTATAATGATCCATTTCGAAATATTCCAAGTGGTTCTCCTGGTGCATATACGACTGTAATGGCTGAATCTGATTTTGGAGTAACTATAAATGCATCCACCTATCCAGCTCCAGATGTTTGGGGTAAGCAGGGTTCCATGTACAATTCTTCATATATAACAATTCGTGGTTTTAAATTCTATGGTCCTGGAGTTCCAGGTCCAACTGGAGGAAGTCATCATATAAAATTCATCAGAAACGTTTTTGCATATGGAGATGTAAGTGACAATACCACTTTAGGTTCAACAGGACCTGCATCAGACTATATTCTGTTTGAAGAAAACGTCTCGCATGGAGGTGGAAGATATATGTACATGACTTACCAGTCCGATCATACAGTTTACAGGAGAAATATTGGAAGAAATGATTATTACATCGGTTCGTGGCAGAGTGCGACACTGACCAGCTATGACTCAAATAATACTGCATGGATAAATAACATTTCAATTGATTCAAACAAAGGTTGTTGTACAAGATTTTTCTATGGAGGTCATTGGAATGAAAAAAACCTAACTGAATCAAAGACAAACCAAAGATATCTTGGAAATATTATTCTAAACGTTCAGACAGACTACGGTGCAAACAATGACACCAAGGCATCTGGCTCGAGAATAATGTCTGACAATATATATTGGGATACTGATAATGGTTATGTGGGTGATGAAGGCCCTGGTGATCCAGCTGTTTATGATCTGATGACAAACTTTACCATTGGCAGAATGAGAGGCGGTTCTATGGCTGGTCCAGGAAACGGAATTTCAATTGGCAGTAATGTGCCTAATTTAGTTAAAAACTCTATTTTAACCAACAACTCCGGTACTGGGCTTACAGGTAATGCTAGAGGTAGCTACAACGCTTTTTATGGCAATGCATCAAACGGTAGTTCAGGACAAGGAGACATCACAAACGTAAATATTGTCGGCAACGCCTTGAAATATCTTCCAAGAGGAGCTGAGCCAGGAACAGTACTGGCAACTGGAGGAGAGGGTGGAGGCAGAATCGGTGCTCAAGTAATGTGGAAGATTGGTGTAGACGGAACACATTGGGGTGAACCTGGATGGGATGTAGTTCGAAGTCCTCAAAACGGATATGGTAGAGCAGAAGACAGACTATGGCCATGGCCAAACGAGGCGTTCATCAAGCAAGAAATGGCTAATGTTTCATATCCAGGAGGTCTCCCAGCCAAGAGAGGATTCACAGCTGATGGTAATGGTCTCTACGGTGGTTCAAGAACTCTAACTTCTTACATCTGGGAGTACTTAGGTGCACCAATGCCATCAGTGGATCAGATGTATAGTGGCTTACCTATAAGTCCTCCAACACCAACACCTACTCCGACTCCAACGCCAACCGGAACTCCACTACTCGGTGACATAAACCTAGACCGCATAGTTAACTCACTAGACTGGTCTGTGATGTCTAGCAACTGGTTAACAAACCATTCTGCATCAGATATTAACAAAGATGGAGTAGTAAACTCACTAGATTTTTCACTCATGAGTTCTAATTGGCTGAGGACGTCGTAGGGAATTAATCCAAAATTAATTGTAGTGATAAAAAAAGTATTTTTAACAGGAGCAATATTAGTCGGGTTAGTATTCTCACATAACCTTTCTGCACAGTCTTCAGGATCTGCCACAACTCTTCCACAAAAATTTGTTGGTGGATATCTTGAAGCATGGAGCAGTGATCTACCAGATTCCGTTTCTTCATCATACGACATGTTGTTGTACGCATTTGCAAATGTAGATGGTGCTGGAAATGTATATATGCCCAACACAAGTGGCAATCGTTCAGCTTTGGCATCTCAGATCAAAGCTAGGAAGGTTAGAGGAAATCTAATTCTACTTTCCATTGCAGGATCAAATGGTGCCCAATCTGGTCTAACAACGTCTTCTCAAGTAAATAACTTTGTCTCAACAATAATTCCCATAATAGATGAGTTCGGTTTTGCTGGTGTTGATTGGGATTTTGAACAAAATACTCCTGGTGGAATTGGTATAAACGGCATTATAGATGCTAGTCGACAATTGAGGGCACACTACGGCAACTCATTCATAATATCTATAGCACCATATGGAGGTACTGAGTCTATTTATAAGGAAATTGCAAAGCAACTAAATTCAACAGGGGATTTAACTTATGTTGGTTATCAATTCTATAACTGGGGATCAATCCCAGATGATTCATTTGTAAGAACAAAAATACAGAGCTGGATGAGTTATACAGGTATTAATCCATCGCAGTTTGTTATTGGTTTTTGGTATGGACCAGATGATTATCTAGGACTTGTGACACCTTATTCTAATATGGTATCAGTTTGGAATAGTATAAGTGCTACATACCCAACTATAAGAGGCGTGTATACATGGGCTATTTCTGAAACTGATAAACCAAGTAATTACTCTTTCGCGAATACCATGACCCCAGTGGTTAAAATTTTTAATCCAACATCGACACCAACTCCGACTCCAAACTCTTTCCCCGGTGACATCAATCTTGACCGCATAGTTAACTCACTAGACTGGTCTATTATGTCATCAAACTGGTTAACAAATCATGCAGCATCAGACTTAAACAAAGACGGAGTGGTCAACTCACTCGACTGGTCTCTCATGAGTTCGAATTGGTTGAAGACGTGGTAGAGGATTAATCCAAATTAATTATAGTGATAAAAAAAGTATTTTTAACAGGAGCAATATTAGTCGGGTTAGTATTCTCACATAACCTTTCTGCACAATCTTCAGGTTTTCAAGAATCGACATTTGTTAATGGTATTTCAACACCAACAGCTATGGAATTTTCTCCGGATGGACGTCTCTTTGTTGCAGAGAAAGGTGGGAGGTTAAGAATAATTAAAAATGGTGTTTTGTTGTCTACTCCTTTCGTTACTCTAAATGTTGATACGAGTTCTGAACGTGGTTTACTAGGCATTGCTTTTGATCCAGATTTTTTAAACAATAGGTATGTTTATCTTTATTACACACGCTCCTCAAGCCCAATAAAAAATCGAGTCAGTCGTTTTACTGCCAGTCTCTCTAATCCAGATGTAGCTGAGCCCAATAGTGAATTAATACTTTTAGATAATATTGGTTCTGATGCTGGAAATCATAATGGTGGCGCGATCCATTTTGGACTAGACGGTAAATTATATATTGGGGTGGGTGATGGAGGGGCTAATTCCTCTAATTCGCAATCGCTTAGTACTTTATCTGGCAAAATATTACGAATTAATACTAACGGGACTATTCCTTCTGACAACCCATTTGTCTCGAACTCGGGTGCTCGTGGCGAAATCTGGGCAACAGGGTTGCGCAATCCATTCACATTTGCAGTTGATCCTGTGTCTGGGAAAATTCATATAAATGACGTTGGTGAGGGTAACATTGAAGAAGTGAATTTAGGAATTCGTGGTGCTAATTATGGTTGGCCGTCATGTGAAGGCTCTTGCGGAGGTTCAGGTTTTACCAATCCTGTTTACTACTATGACCACAGTGTTGGTAAGGCCATAACAGGAGGCGCTTTTTATCGTGGCAATCAGTTTCCTAGTACTTATCATGGGGGTTATTTCTTTTCTGATTATACTAGCGGATTTATAAAATATTTAAATCCAAACAATACCGTTTCTAATTTTATAACAGTATCATCACCCATAGATTTAAAAGTCGGACCGGATGGAGCGTTGTACTATGCGTCTATTAATGAAGGGAAAATTGGTAAGATCACCTATTCTTCTGGAGGAAATCAACTGCCTACGGCCAGAATATCGGTCCAAACAGCAACTGGTACGGCACCTCTAACAGTTAATTTTAGTGGTTCGCAAAGTTCTGATCCTGATAATGATCCGCTGACTTATTCTTGGAGCTTTGGGGATGGGACTCAGAATGCCTCAGGAGTAAGTGTCAGTCACACATATCAAACATCCGGTAATTATACAGCAACCCTAATAGTTAGTGATGGCAAGGGTGGTACGGCTAGTGCTACTGTTGTAATTAGTGTTGGATCTCCACCTACGGCTGTGATTAACACACCAACTTCCAATATTTTGTATAATGCCGGCGATACAATCAGTTATTCTGGTTCAGCTACAGATATTCAAGATGGGACTCTTCCAGCAAGTGCTTTAAGTTGGAATATTATTTTTTACCATGATACTCACACACATCCTTTCTTAGGCCCTATTTCGGGAGTTAAGAATGGAAATTTTACAATTCCAGTTGTAGGTGAGGTGTCTGGCAATGTTTGGTATCGGATTATTCTCACTGTCACAGATTCATCCGGCTTAACTCATCAGGTTAATCGTGACGTGACACCGAGAACCTCCAATATCACACTAACCTCTAATCCTGTAGGACTCACATTAAATCTAGATGGACAGCCTAAAAGTACGCCTTACACAGTTTTAGGTGTGGTGGGATTTGTCAGAAATTTAGGAACAGCATTCTCGCAGACTATGAATGGTAAAAATTATGAATTCGTTTCCTGGTCAGACGGAGGACCAAAAGAACATTCAATTAATACGTCTGGAGTTAGTACCATTTACACAGCTACTTTTAAGGAAATATTCCCACCTACCCCTCTCCCTGGTGACATAAACCTAGACCACATAGTCAACTCACTAGACTGGTCCATTATGAATT
Organism: Minisyncoccia bacterium; assembly: GCA_049298975.1. Lineage (GTDB taxonomy): Bacteria > Patescibacteriota > Minisyncoccia > Phycocordibacterales > DATDWN01 > C7867-006. The sequence continues at coordinate 305 of JBAQWP010000059.1, read as the reverse complement.
CAAGGTGGTTTACTTCTGACACTACTTCAGATTTAAACAAGGATGGAGTTGTCAACAGTCTCGACTTCTCATTACTTAATGCAAATTGGTTCAAGACTTGGTAGAATAAAGATTGTACAAGAAAATTTATATTGTAATGTTACATCATGAATAAAATTAAAAAAATATTTTTAGGTTTTTCGTTGTTATTTTTATTTCCTTTTTTTACTAGCGCCGCCACCCTAGGCGTCTCTCCATCTTCCGGTTCATATGCCCCTGGTGCTAATTTCACTGTTGACGTAATGCTTAATACTGCAGGACAGGCT
>JBAQWP010000058.1:0-2496 GCA_049298975.1 Minisyncoccia bacterium | reverse complement strand
GAACAAGACTATAAACATTTTCAATATTTAATGTATATATGCAATTCAGAAAGAAGTATTTCACTGAGAACTGTCAACAATGATTTTGATAAGGGTGAGTCAATAGTAGAAATTGGAGCATACTGTTTAATGCCAAATCATTTTCATATCCTTATATTAGAGATACAGGATGGTGGGATCTCAATTTATATGAGAAAACTTCTGACAGCCTATTCTATGTATTTTAACAAAAAGTATGAGAGAACGGGCAAGCTATATGAAGGAGTTTTTAAGTCAGAACATGTAGATAGTGACCGTTATTTGAAATATCTATATTCGTACATACATTTAAATCCAGCAAAAATTATAGATAAAAATTGGAGAGAAAGTAAAACAAGAAATACTAGTAGAATTATTAATTATGTATTTTCATACGAGCACTCAAGCTTACAGGAGTATTTAAAAGAAGATCATGTAATTGTTAATTCGAAAAATTTTCCTACCTACTTCAAGAAACCAGTTGATCACAAGAAAGAATTGTTCGAGTGGTTAAGGTATATGGAGTAGAGCAAAATTACACCACACTCAAAATTACATAGGAAATTCCTGTGTATGTGGTTGGGGGAGTGGGGATGAGGGGTGAAAAAACTGTGGATAAGAGGGGTTGACAAAATTAGACAATAGAAATGGGATATGGTATATTCTAGCCAGAGTGGGACGGGAACTCTACCCAACCCATCACAAACCTTTTTCAAGACCCTTGAAAGGAGGGTGTCGTCGTGCGTAGTTCAATTTTCGCCGTTTTTCTCGTCGCTCTCCTGTCGACTGCTTGTGGTCGTACAACTGTATCGCCCACCCCAACCCAGTTGGTTCCTATGGGACCACCGGCGTTTGTGAGTGCACCCCAAGTTGCGATTCCACCACCTACACCCACGACTGTGAGTCCGGGTGGCGGACTCATGGTTACACTCCGTGTGTTGGTTTCTGGGTTTCCAGTCAACACAAAGGCTGGGCTGGCTGCATGCTGGTCTGAAGCACCAGATAGATTTACGGTCAACTGTCCGGTCTTCATGATCAACAGTGTGAACGACGAGGGGAACGCTAACTTCGGTGCCACTTGGGGACTGGTTGCTCCCCCTGGAAGATACGACCACTTCCTGGTTGTAGTGCTTCCAAACGCACCAGCAGCATTCCCACCGCCGCTCGCGTCGGGAGAGCTTCCAACAAGCGCTCTGGTATTCTCGGTACCGTCCGAGATTGAGTTTCCGCTCCGCTGAAATAAGCGGAATTAGATTGAGAGCTGGATCGTTAATTCGTTCCAGCTCTTTTCTGTTGAAAATATTATAACTTTACTAGCTATGTTTTTTATTTGGTGATAAAATTTAAACAAAATATTTAATATAATTTAATATGAATTCAAAAAGGTCTTTTAGTTTTCTGGGAAAATCGTTTTTTGTAGGAATTTTGAGTTTTCTTTTTTTTCTTATAAGTTTTAGTTTTGCAATTGCCTCATTTAATGTAGGTTGTAGTGTTGGTCAATCAAACCCAAATTCAACCAGATCAGAGTCATGTAATACTATGATTACTAATGCTGAACATGCAACTTCTATTTCGATAAGCGCAAATTTTGGTCCAGGTGGGGGTCCTGATAGTCACGGAAGTGCTACAGCTTGTGGTAAAAACTCCGATGGGACTTATTTTGGTTGCACACAAATAAATTTTGACTCAGATTTTGATGACCCGAATGCTACTTTCAATGCAAGTGTTAATGCCCCAGCAGGGTCTAATTGGAAAATTATTGATCTAAGTGTGAGTTCGAATTCAGCTGATGGTAACTACAGTGGAGCATGGGTAGATGCAACCTTTACTATCAACACGGCTCCTGACAACACGGGACCTTCCTTAGGCACTGTCTGTGCAGCAACTACGGATGGATCAAACACTTCTTTTACATTGTATGAACCAAATGGAACATCTCATCCTTTTAGTGGTGTGCCTTCTGGATGTGTAGACGGACCTGCTGGTACTTGGACAATAGGCGGAATAGCAGGCAGGTCTGGTTATAGTATGTCTCTTAGTCCGAATACATATACTCAGTCAGTTTCTGGTGGTGACATTATTGGTTGGGATATTTCTTATATATATAATGGTGGGCCGACACCCACCCCAACACCTACACCCACCCCAACACCTACACCAACGTCGAGCGGATATGATGATGCACAATTTATCTCTCAGTTTATTCCGAGCAGAATGACTCCTGGTCAGTATTATCCAATTACTGTAACAATGAGAAATACAGGAACTAGTAATTGGACTTCTTCTTCTGCGTATGCACTTGGGTCACAAAACCCTCAGGACAATACAAATTTTTATGCTGGAAGAGTGGGAGTTCCTAGTACTGTTTATCCTGGCCAGGATGTCACATTTAATTTTTTGGCCGCATGTCCATCTCCCGGAACATACAATTTTCAAAATAGGATGCTTCATGATTTAGCAAACGGATCTCTGCCTCCA
>JBAQWP010000057.1:0-8845 GCA_049298975.1 Minisyncoccia bacterium | reverse complement strand
TTTAATTCTGTGCGAAGTTCATTCGCTTTTTCAACCCCGAATTCTTTCATTGAGGAGTATTTATCTGAAACATCGTCGACTATCTTATCGTATTGATCTCTGGATAATTTCTTCATTTTTTTAAGTTTAGCCATCACTTCTGCTTTCGCATTTTCCACCGTGTCTTGTACAGTTTGCCTATTTTTCTTAGCATTTTTTGAGCCAAAGAGTAAATACCCACCTATAGCAGTGGCTACAAATACACCCGATAAAAACGCCTTTGCTTCACTTTTTTTGTTATGTTCCATTTTTTTAATAATTTATTATGTGTTTGATAAGTTTTTGAATAAATCTATATTTGAATTTTACATCTTTAACCATCGACCTAATATCTTTCAATATTCTTATTAGATAAACACCAACGATGACGCTCATAATTGTCACTATTACTATGCATATAGTGGTGACAAAGAAGAATATGTTTGAATTCAAAATGTTTCCAAATTGCATATATGTATCGCCGTACATGATTAAAACTTATTACACTGTAATAAATGATATACTCATACGACATAATACCAGTGGTATCCGAATCAGGTTTGGACAAAGAGTCATATTTACTAGTGTTTTGTGTTTAAAAAAAATATAAACTATGGAAAAAAATAAAAATATATTTATTGTGGGTATTTTTTTAGTTATCGCGATTATTGCTGGAGTTGTATGGTTTGCAACAAAGAAAGACAATAAGATAGAAAATGTATCCAGCAATATTACCTTTCCAACTAGTGAAGATACACTATTTACCAGTAAAACTTATACTCTAAAATGGACTAATACCACTGGCCCATCAACAACCACATCAATTTTCCTCGTGGATTCGTCTCTTTTAAACCAGGGGGCGTCAGTTAGTATTATTGATAGAGCATACTATGTTCCTAATGTGGGAACTTATGACTATACAGTTCCGTCAGGTGTGTCGGATGGTACATATTTTTTTGTAATAAATGATGAAACTAGTAACTGGTTCAAAATCAGCTCCAAAATCCAAGGTCAGTAGGTTACTACAGGAATTTACTACATAGGAATTTCCTATGTAGTAATATATAGTGATGGATCGAAAAATGTATTTATCAAAATTGCCACATAAATTACCCGCAGATTTAGAAAGGGTGCTAAGGGTAAACAAGAGAGTCAAAACCATTTGGGATGACATAACTCCACTCGCTCGTAACGAATTTATCTGTTGGGTAATATCAACGAAAAAAAGTGAAACTAGAGCTAAGCGAATAAGGCGAACTTGCGAGGAGCTATTGGAAGGAAAGAGAAGGCCTTGTTGCTGGTCAGGGTGCACTCATAGATAAGAGTATTCTTGGAATAAATAAGTAGTGGTATAATTACCTCATATGGAATATTTCAAAAACATGGACCTAAGTCCAATGAAGATTTTAAAAATTTTTGGTTTAACTTTTCTAGGTTTGTTTGTGGTAACTGTCGTTTTTCAGCTAATCGGTTCATTTTTTGGTGGATATAGGGGCCAAGTGTCACAGTATCTTCCAAGCTCCATTTCAGATAGTGGTTATGTTGGGATGGGAGGAGGTTCTTATGACTATAATGGAGCCTATTCTGAAGAAGCAAGTAAGGGGTCGTATGGTGTGCCAGCTCTGTCTACTAGAAATGCGATTGGTATTGTGCCACCACAAAACGGAACAGTAGGAAATGATGCAGAAAACTTTGAAGTGACTAACTATAATGCAAATATTGAAACTAGAAAATTGGATGAGACATGTGCTGAAGTTGCAAATTTGAAAAAACTAGAATATGTAATTTTTGAAAACTCAAATAACTCTGAGAACAATTGTAACTTTACTTTCAAGGTTGAAAATGGAAAAGTAGCTTCAATTTTAGAGAAAATAAAAAATTTAAATCCAAAAGAATTATCTGAAAATACATATACTATTAAACAGCAGGTAGAAGATTTTACAAACGAGATAGATGTCTTAAACAAGAAAAGAGATTCGATAGACGAAACACTAAAAACTGCACTAAATGCATATAACGAAATAACTCAACTAGCTACTAAAACACAGAATGCAGATGCTTTAGCACAAATAATTAGTAGTAAAGTTGGAATAATCGAAAGATTAACTCAAGAAAAAATAAATATTAATTCTCAGCTTGACGCTTTGGCTAGGGCAAAGTCAATTCAACTAGACAAATTAGTTTACACATACTTTGGTGTCTACGTTTACGAAAATAAGTTTGTTGATGTAAAGGGAATAGTTGATTCTTGGAAAAATTCTTTGAGAGATTTTGTTTGGCAAACAAACAAAATTGTTCAGCAACTTACTATCAATTTAGTGTTGTTCTTTCTTATTATTTTTCAGTGGCTCTTGTATGCTGGGGTACTGCTCGTGGTTGGAAAGTATGGTTGGAAGTTTGCAAAGTATTATTGGAATAAATAACAAGTTGGCCTGGGAGATGGTGCCGCGATCTAAATTTTACTTTGTTTGACCGAGTATCTTTTATGGTGGGATAAGGTATAATCAATCTATATGGCAAAAAGATTAGCAACAAATACAAAGAGAAAAACAACACGCTCACATAAAACAAAGAAGCGCTTAGCTATAAAAAGAGAGAGGTTGGCTCTAAAGAAGACAAAGAAAAGATAAATTATTTTTTCTGCTATAATATATATGAAAGAAACTCTTGCTATTATCGCGGCAATAATGGCGTTTGTCGGTAACATTTCCTATATAAAAGACGTATTTAAGGAAAGAGTCCACCCGCATCCCTACACCTGGTTTATCTGGTCAATTGTTTCTTTGGTTACTTTTTTTGGTCAATGGCAAAAAGGCGCGGGAATTGGGGTATTGCCGACAGCAGTTGCTGAAGTATTTACTATTATTATTTTTCTCTATTCTTTAAAACACCTTTTTGGTGAGAAGGTTTGGCATATTAGGACCATAGATCACTATTTTCTTGCAGCAGCACTTCTAGGACTTATTCCTTGGTATTTTACGAAGGATCCAACTATATCTGTTCTGGTTGTAGTCATGATAGACGTTATAGCTTTCATACCAACTCTCGAAAAGACTTGGTATCATCCTCAAACGGAAAGACCGCTTCTATACCAAATGAATGTCACAAGGCATATACTTACGCTTTTCTCTCTGGAAGCATACAATATAGCCACGACCGTTCACTCTGTTGCGATGATAATTACCAATACACTTATGGCGGTTTTTATAAAAAAGGTGGTTGGCAATGGTAAGGAAAAAGTATAAATATATGAAAACATTTTCGGAAAGAGTTGTTGAATTAGCAGTTTCTATTCCAAAGGGCAGAGTTGCAACATACGGAAGTATTGCTAAAGCATCTGGAGGCGGAAGTATGGCCTCTCGAAGTATTACAGGAATACTTGCAAAAGCATGGAAAGAAGGGAATCATAAAATTCCATGGCACAGAATAGTTTATTCAAGTGGAAAATATTGGGCAGATGAAAAGCACAAGAAAGAGCGTATCGCTTTGTACAAAAAAGAAAAGATAGCAGTAGAAGGGGATAAGATACAGGATTTTAATAAAGTATTGTTTGAATTTAAATAAATGGATTTGAAAGATACATACAACAAAATAGCTGAGGATTGGGTGAAAGATCACAATATTGACACATGGTGGGTAGAAGGCACTGATATCTTTTTATCGAAGCTTTCAGCCGGAGCTCTTGTTTTAGATGTTGGGTGCGGTGGTGGTGTTAAAACTAAGTATATTTCAAACAAAGGGTTCAAAGTTTTAGGAATAGATTTTTCTGAAAAAATGATTGAAATTGCCAAGAGAGAGAATCCAGACCAAACTTTTAAAGTTCTAGATGTATACAATATAGACAAGTTTGAAAAAACTTTTGATGGGATATTTGCTCAAGCGGTATTACTACATATACCAAAGTCTAGAGTTATAGAAGTTTTAACTAAAATCAAAAGTAGATTAAATGATGGTGGTTATTTGTATGTTGCGCTGAAAGCATTGAATGAAGATAAGGAAGAGGAAAAAGTGGTAAAGGAAAATGACTACGGTTATGAATATGAAAGATTTTTTAGTTATTATACTCTCGGCGAGTTGAGAAAATATTTTAAGGATGTTGGTTTGGAAATTTTATGGGAAAAAGTAAGCAACTCAGAATTTAACGGCTGGATACAGGTTATTGGAAAAAAAATAAATTTATGAAAAAAGTATTTATAGTTCATGGTTTTGGAAGTAGTCCAAACGGAGGGTGGAGACCTTGGCTTATGGCTGAATTAGAAAATCAGGATATCTACGCGTGCGCTTTGTCTATGCCTAATACAGATAAACCTATTTGTTCAGAATGGGTAGAGGAGATATCAAGATACATAGAGAGAAATAAAGACGATGAAATATACTTAGTTGGTCATAGTCTTGGTGTGCCAGCGATTTTAAGATTTATTGAATCAAGAAATGATATCTCAAATGTTAAAGGAATGGTCCTGGTTTCAGGTCCATCGAAAATGAATGACGCGAGAAAAGCTCCGAGCTTTCTAGATAAATCTTTTGATTTTTCAGGTATAAGATCAAAAGTTTCAAGGGTAGTTGTTATACACGGAGACAATGATCCACTTGTACCACTTGAGGATGCACATGAGATTTCAAATGGGTTAGGTGCAGAGTTAATAATAATTCCAAATGGAGTTCACTTAAACGGTTCTGCGGGTTGGAAACAGCTTACACCCTGTCTTGATGCCTTAAATAAAATGATGAAATAGTATGGCAAAAATTAATAAAATTTTTCTGCATTCAATTCCGATTCTCATCATGGTTGTACTGATTCCTGTAGTAAAAGACGATTATGTTTTGTTGGGTTTATATTTACTCATTTCAGTGATTTCGATGCGAGTCATAAAGTACACGAAAAGTGACTTAACAGTGTATATTTTCGGACTAATTGCTTTAACGATTTTTGAAACATTTTTTATTAAGACGGGAGTAGAAGTATTTGTTAGAAATTCTCTTTTTGGAATAATGCCTATCTGGCTACCATTTCTCTGGGCTTATGGGTTTGTTGCAATAAAAAGAGGAATTAAAATTTTAGAATCATGACAATTCCAACAAAAGTAGAAGCGCAAAAAGTTTTAGAAGAACATGTGAAAGATGAGTACCAGAGATATCATGCTGGTATGGTTGCTATAGCAATGGAGGGTTATGCAAAAAAATATATTGAGAATAGTGACTTGTGGTATGTTACTGGCTTGTTGCACGATCTAGACTTTGAAGAACATCCAACAACTCATCCCAAAGAGTCCTTGGTCTGGTTTAAAGATTTAGGATATCCAGAGGATTTAATCCACGCAGTTGAAGCTCACGCATATGGGTACAATGGTTACAGTAAGTTACCAGAAACTAGATTAGCATCCTGTCTTATGGCATGTGATGAAATATGCGGAATATTTTATGCATACCGAAAGTTAAACCCAATTCCTTATGGGGAAATGAAAGTAAGTTCCATAAAAAAGCGACTGGCAGAAAAGTCTTTTGCAGCAAAAATAGATAGGGAGGTGGTAAATAGAGGCTGTCAGTTATTTGGAGTGACCTTGGATGACCATATAGGTAATCTAATTGAGTTTTTCAAAGACGCAAGTATGTAAGACTATGTAGAATAAGGTCCAAAATAGATTTGACAGGATTTTTAAAGTTTGCTATAATACCTGCATAACTTAATATCTCGGTGGTTTCTTTAGAGGATATTCAATCTCTACTATTATAGAAAACTTACAGTTTTCATTCAAACCCTTGAGACGAGCAAGACTTTAATATAACGCTCAAGGTTATGGGCAACCTAAGGTTGTCTGAAAATAATGTATTCAAAAAACAGAGGTGATTCTCGTGGTGGAAATTTCTCACGCGGTGGATCACACAGTGGCTATCGACCACAATTTAACAGAGGAGGAAGACGAGGTTTTGCACAAAAAAGCATTGATGTCTCTCGATATATAAATACAAAAGTTGCTCCTGTAAAAGAAGTAGCTTATGTTCCAGCACATAACTTCGCAGATTTTGCGTTAGTTGAAGGTTTGAAAAATAATATAATCAAAAAAGGTTACGTAACCCCAACTCCTATCCAGGATCAAGCTATACCAGTAGTTCTTGAGGGAAGAGATGTTGTGGGTATTGCTAACACTGGTACCGGAAAGACCGCAGCATTTCTTCTACCACTCATTCACAAAGTTTATAACGGTGTTAATGAGCAAGTTCTTATTTTGGCGCCTACAAGAGAACTAGCAGTTCAAATAAATGATGAGCTGAAGGGTTTTATTGGAAATGTCGGCATGCACTCAGTTTGTGCAGTTGGTGGAATGCCAATTGGCGCGCAAATAAGAGAACTTAGATATTTCAACAACTTTATTATTGGAACTCCAGGAAGAGTAAAAGATCTTATGGAAAGAGGTGTGTTAAATATTTCAAAATTTAAAACAGTTGTCTTAGACGAAGCAGATAGAATGCTCGACATGGGTTTCATAAACGATATGAGACTTGTTATGTCGAAAATGTCAAAAGACAGACATACACTTTTCTTTTCAGCGACGCTTTCTTCAGATATAGAGAGACTTATTTCCGAGTTTCTTAATAATCCAGTGAGAATCTCTGTTAAAACTGGAGACACATCCAAAAATGTCCATCAGGATGTGGTTAGGGTGGGAGATTCTTCAAAAGTGGAGGTTTTACATGATATGTTAAACAAAGATGAATTCGAAAAGGTTCTTGTTTTTGCACGGACAAAACATAGTGTACAAAAACTTTCTGACGAGCTCGCAAAAAGAGGAGTGTCTTCGACAGCAATTCATGGTAATAAAAACCAAACGCAAAGACAGAGAGCGCTTAATGATTTTAAATCCAACAGAACAAAAGTTCTAGTTGCAACAGACGTTGCGGCAAGAGGTCTCGATATTCCTAACGTAAGTCACGTGATTAACTTTGACATTCCTGGTTCGCATGAGGATTACATTCACCGAATAGGTAGAACGGGAAGAGCTGGGAAGCTCGGCAAGGCACTTACTTTCATATAAATACCATTAAAAAACACCACGAAAGTGGTGTTTTTTAATGGAAATTTAGTGTAGAATGTCTTCGTTAAACCCTATGGATTTAAAAGAATTAACTCAAAAGAGAGATGATATAGTTACCAGTTTTTTTTGGCTGGCTTTACATATTGCATTTATATTCGGCATACCCGCAGTTCTTGCAGCATTTATTGGTAACAAAATTAACTCTATCTATAATATTAAGGGTGTCGAATTTTTGCTTTTGTTTTTTGCTTTTGTTTTATCTTGGGCAATTATTGCGAGGGAATACAAAAGAAAAACCAAGATATTAAATGATTTAGATGCAGAGATAAAGGAGGCTAGGCTCCGCGAAAATAAATAACATGTTTAGATTAAGTAGGGGAATAGGTGGTGTACATCCGGATAAAATTATTGATTTCGGGTCATTTTATTTGGTAAACACAACTTTACTCTCAATTTTGATTCTTCTTATTTTTGTTGCCGTAAGTGTTTCGTCATATAAAAGATATAAAATAAAGCCAGGAAAATTTCAGGTGACTGCGGAGGTTGCAGTTGAATCAATGTTGGATCTACTCACGCAAATTACAGGTAACGTAAATATGGCTACGAAGATCTTACCAGTAGTAGGATCAATGTTTGTCTATATTGCGGTTTCAAATCTAATTGGCTTGATTCCTGGATTAACCTCAGTCTTGTACAATGGGGCAACAGTTTTTAGAGGGCCGACAACTGATTTTAATACCACTTTTGGTCTAGCTTTTGGTTCGATACTATTTCTCCAATTCATATCAATAAGAGATTTTGGTGTTTTGGGATATCTTGGTAAATTTTTCAAATTCAAAGAAATTTATTTAGGGTTTCGTCAGTCGCTGGGGGAAGGATTTATGGCTATAGTAGATTTTTTTATTGGATTGCTTGATATTGTGGGTGAGTTAGCAAAAGTGGTATCATTATCTCTTCGTTTGTTTGGGAATATGTATGCCGGAGATGTTTTGGCTACACTTATTCTTGGAGCATTCGCATACGTACTTCCGATAACCTGGTCCGCCATGTCGCTACTCTCCGGAGTAGTCCAATCCATAGTTTTTGGATCCTTGATCACTTCTTATTATATGTTGTCTGTCAAGGAGGAGGGAAGTGCTTAAATAAAATTTTATAATCTGAACTTTGTAGAGTTTAGATGGTAGATTTTTATTTATTATTAGTTAAAGATATAAAATATGGAAAATGTAGAATCAGCAAGATTAATTGCAAAAGCTATAACAATGACTGTTGCACAAGCTGGATCAGCTTTAGCAGAGGGTTATATTATTGCAAAGGCTTTAGAGGCTATAGGCAGAAATCCAGATGCGGCGGGAACGATATTTCCTAAAATGATTATTGGTGTTGCTTTGGCTGAATCCACAGCAATTTATGCCTTTGTTGCTTTCTTCCTGCTATAACTAAACAAATTATATGCTTTCGATTTTGGCAAAAATTGGGTTTGATTGGCAGGTGGCTTTAGCCAACCTTGTTAATTTCATTATCATTATATTTATTTTAAGAAAGTTTGCCTTCAATCCTATCAAGGAAGTTATATCTAAACGACAGTCAATAATCAACACAGGACTTGAAAATGCAAAGATTGCGGAAACAGATAGAGTAATGGCTGATGAGCTTAAAAAAAGTACTTTAAGCGAAGCAAGGCTTCGGGCTGATGAAATAATTAGTGATGCCAATCGAAAAGCAGAGATGATTCTCTCAAAGGCCAAAAGTGACGCCGAAATATTGAAAAGTAATATCATAACTCAAGGTGA
>JBAQWP010000056.1:0-4498 GCA_049298975.1 Minisyncoccia bacterium | reverse complement strand
TAGATGGAATACAGGTTGGTAGCGAAGATACTACTTCTCCTTACTCTGTTTCTTGGAATACTGCTTCTACTACAAATGGTAATAAGGTGCTTAGTGCGGTAAGTAGAGATTTGGCTGGAAATGTGGCGACATCAAGTATTGTTACGGTAAACGTTAGTAATACAGAGGCCGATACTATTCCTCCTTCAGTAGCTATTGAAGACATAATTGACCTATCGAACCAATCTGGAACTATCCACGTACACATTAGTGCAACTGATAACGTAGAGGTAGCCAATGTTGTACTGCAAATTGATGGAACTAATTTAGTTACCCTACCGACAAACACTCATTATCACTATGATTTAGACACCACCCTATACCCTAACGGTATTCACGCCCTAAAAGCAATCGCAACTGATACATCTCTTAACTCAGCAAGTAGTACTGTTAACATAAATATAAACAACACCACTTCTGACATCACCCCACCGATAACCACAATAACCAACCCAGCAAATGGCGCAAATGTTTCTGGAAATGTAAATATAGGGGTTACAGCTATAGATAATGTAGCAGTTTCCGCCGTACACATATTAGTAGATGGCATAAACGTAGTTACTGATAACACCTTTCCTTATGAAGCAACCATAGATACTACTGTTTATCTTAACGGCTCACACACAATAACTGTATACTCAGAGGATACGTCTAACAACATTGGAAACGCAACTCCAGTTATAATAAACGTAAATAATGCTCCTGTGACTCCTCCAGCAACAAACTTAATACTTAACCCATCACTTGAAACTACAGATCCTACAGACAGCACCAAGCCAGAGAATTGGTTTAAGGGTGGTTGGGGCACAAATAATGCCGTCTTCACTTATCCAACAACTGGGAACCATTTAACTAAAGCTGGAAAGATTGAAATAACTTCATATACAGATGGAGATGCAAAATGGTTCTTCGCTAATGTGCCTGTGGTTGAGGGAGAAACATACACATTTAATTCTGAGTACAAATCAAACGTACCAACAGTTATTACAGCTAGATTTGGTTATCCTGATAATTCTGTTCAGTACAGAGATATTGCAAACCTTGGTGTAGCAAATGTTTGGACAAACACTTCAAACAACATTCTTATTCCTCCTGGAGCAAATAAAATGACCATATTCCATGTTATTAAATCTATTGGCACTCTAGAAATTGATAACTATTTCCTAGGATCAACCATCCCTCCAGGAAATCAATTTGCTAATGGAATGGTATCTCTTACCTTCGATGATGGTTGGGTCTCACACTACACAGATGCTCTTCCTATACTTAATAGTACAAACCTAAAAGCTGGATTCTATATCATTTCTCAAGAATCTATCGAAGCAGTCCCTAATAACAGAGTAGACAACTCTGACCTAGAAACAGTTAGTGGAAGCAGCACAACAACACCACTCAAGTGGAACAGTGAAGTGTCTGGCACAAACAACGCGGTGTTCACTTATCCTATAGCAGGACAATCTGGAAGTGGAGCAAGAGTGGAGATATCATCTTACACATCTGGGCAAGCTAAATGGGTGTTTGTAGATGGAACAGCTATCAGTAATCAAGAATATAAAATAGGCTTCTATTACAGAAACAATGTAGATACCCCTGTTGTAGGAAGATTCACCTTAAATGATAATTCTACAATAACATTACCACTTGGAACCGCAACAACATCCGCAGGTTGGGTAAAGTTTGAAAGAAACTTCCTCATGCCGATAAACCTAAAATCACTTACGTTTTATACAGCACTAGATAAAGCAGGATTTGTGGAAATAGATACATTTGATCTTAACAGAGTTCCAGTATTCCTAAGTCCAACTCAAGTCCAAACAATAAAAAGTTTCGGTCATGAAATTGGTTCTCATTCACAGACTCACCCATATCTTACAACTCTAAGTGCTGAAAACTTAACAAAGGAAGTATCAGACTCAAAATCAGATCTTACAAATATAATGGGTATTTCAGGTGTAAATACATTTGTATATCCATACGGAGACTATGATGCAAATGTAAGGCAAGCAGTAATAAATGCTGGATACATCGGTGCCAGGTCAGTAGATAGAGGTATGAACTATAGAGACACTGACAAGTTTGCTCTGAAGGTACAACAAATAGATAGAACGGTCAATATGGCTCAATTTCAGTCTTGGGTAGATGAGGCTAGAAACAACAAGGCCTGGCTGATACTTATGTTCCATCAGGTCAATGAGAGCCCTGAGGCAGGTTTAGGTGTAACTCCAGCATTGTTCCAAGAAATGGTAAATGCTCTAGTAGCACAGCAAGTTACAACAGTCACAATGGAACAAGGATTAGGATTAATGAACCCTTAACACAAAAACACCCTGGGCTTTCCTGGGGTTTTTTTGTATATCTATACTTGTCCTTGGTCTGTCCTAGTTCTCACATCCCCCACTAGCCCGCGGAAGTATTAATCTCTAGCAATATAACTAGCTCTGGTCTTTAGGTTGATATCCAACTTTACAGGCAATAGTGTATTTTTGCGTTCTATACCTGTCTATGGTAATGCCGACTTGAAAGCATTGAGCGCTGAAGAATCAACTGTAACTCTCCAATCCCTTTCTTTGGATTCGTTAAACCATATCCACCCCTTTATTTCTGGATATTTAGGTATTTGAGCCGTCAAGGCATCTGTAATCCAGGTTGGCTTACTAGGACCGGAAGCAGTAGCGAAAGAGAAAATGAATACTGGCTTTTGGTAAACTTTTATTCTCTCTAAAGATTTGCCGAATATTTGATCAAATGTCATCCAAGGATTACCGAAATTAAATCCATCAAGACCCACGTAATCTACATACGCATCTCCTGGATAAAAATTCTCAAACTGATTAACGGTTATATCAGGAATGGAATCATGATTGGGCGCCCATCCAAATTTAACATTCGAAGCATCCCTAAAGAACTTACGTATGTGACGATAGGCGTCAATATGTTTCTGAGGAGTGTTTCCATTTTGAGTAATAGACCATGGGAACCAATTGCCGTTCATTTCTGAAAATGGAATAAGTATGATCTCACCTGCGTATGTTTTTGCATCACTCGCAAACTTAGTAAAATAACTGTCAAAATTACCTCTAATTATAGAATCGTAATTATAAGTTGTCTGATTTACTGATGCCACATTATAGTTAGTAGCTTCCCAGAAAATAACTAGAGTTTTCCCTTTATCTCTAACACTAGATTTTAAATATGCAGGAAAAGCACTCTCATTACCCCAATGAATAAATACCGCACGATATGATGCCGGTTTACCAACAGAACTTTCAAAACTAGCTAAATCATTTTCTACCCATCCAACGTATACTCCCCATTCCTTCTTTGGGAAAGACAATGTGTTGCTTGCAGAGGCTGTAGTAGTTGGAGTTGGAGATGGAGTTTGTGTCATAGTCGATGGTGTAGGTGTTGATGTGGGTAATACTTGTGTTGGTGTTGGAGTTGGCGTAGGTGATGATGCCTGCACTGGAGACGGTGATGCTGCAACTGGACTTGGTGTAGCAATCAAATATGAAGTTGGTGGTGGCGGTGGAGCTATAGTGTTTACTTTGTATAATTTGTAATTATCTATGTCCAGCGTCCCCACACTTTTAAGAACATGAAAAATTGTCACTGACACTGCATCAGAAGGTGCAGTTATATTTTTCGTAAAAGTTGACCATGCTGTTGAAACAGGAACACTGCCAAGTGATATATAAGCAAAAGTTCCATTCGTTTTTTTCCATCTAACTGTAACATTTGTCACAGCATTACTCTTGTAGTTTTCTGAAAATGTATATTGAGCCCCTGCAGTTACGGGGACATCATCAAAGTACCATTTGGCATCTCCAGTCGAATATGAATTAATCGTTACATTAGCTGCCCGACTTCCATCAATTCCAGTAGTAGGATAGTTAAATACTGCAGTATTTGTTCCATACTTACCACTTTGCCATCTATCTGGTTTGGTCAAATTAGGTAATTCTAGACTAGGATTATTTATGATGTTGCCTAGAGCGATTGTGGAGCCTATAACCCCCGCAACGGAGCTTACGTTATTTACACTTGTGCTAACACTTTCTTTTAATGCACTTGTTTGGTTTGTGCTCGAGTTAATAATTTGATTTGCGACACCCCTAGTTAAAACGCCAAAGTGGCCACTTGCCGGGATTACACCATGCTTCTTTTGAAATTCAATCACTGAATAATATGTTAGATCATAGTAATTTCCAGTAATCCTGTAGCGATACAATCCCTGATTCTTCAAAAATAGCTGAAGATTCTTAACTTCTGGGTTATTTTTCATTCCATAATACAGATCATTATTAAAGCTTGTACTAGCTAATAAGTCGCCATGGAAGGCTAAAAGTAAAGGTATAATTAATATTATTTTGATTATATTCCTATAATAAATATCCATAATGTAAAAATTTTATGTAATGATAACTGGTATCCCCAGACGATTGAGAAGTACTATTATTAC
>JBAQWP010000055.1:0-1848 GCA_049298975.1 Minisyncoccia bacterium | reverse complement strand
CGGTTCACCAAAACATGCAAAAAAATTTTCAGATTTAACTAACTCAAAATGGCTTAGGGTTAGCAAACCTTTTGTATTCAAAGGGGTTAAGAAAGTTCTTCAGGGTAAAAAAACAATAGTTGTGGGCGATAAATATCTTACAGATGGTCTTTTTGCACTAAATCTTAAAGCTGATTTTATTAAAGTAGAAAGAGTCTTAAGCGGAAGAGAGAGTTTGAAGACTAGAATTACATATTTTCTGGATGACTTTGTTTGGAAGATAAAACCATACATAACTCTTGTGAGACCATGGCAGTGGGTAAAAAATTTACTTGTTCTTGCTCCTGTATTTTTTGCTGGAAAGTTTTTTGTTTATTCCGATCTTTATAATGCACTACTTGCGGTACTTATTTTTACAATTTTTTCGAGTTCGGTGTATATCTTAAATGATATTTTGGATCACAAGGAGGACTCGACACATCCAATCAAAAAAAATAGACCAGTTGCATCATCTCAAATTTCTGTAAAATCTGCCTATTTATTTGGTTTCATTTTGCTAATTTTTGGTTTTACACTAACGAGTTTTCTAACAAGCGTAGTATACATAATAATCATTTACTTGTTTCTGAATATGATTTATTCCCTGTATCTTAAGAGGGTTGCTGTTATTGAGTTCGTTGTGGTAGCTAGTTTCTATGTTTTGAGAATTATTGCAGGAGGTATAGCTGTGCCAGTGTACATATCACCCTGGATAATTCTATGTGTATTTTTCGGTTCATTATTTGTTGTTATTGGGAAAAGAAGATCGGAGTTTTCTAGATCTAATCGGAGAGAAGTTTTAGAATCGTACTCAGAGAGAGCATTAGACTTGGTGTTTATTAGTTCAGCAATTTCTGCCCTAGTCATTTATGCAATATGGTCAGTTTTGGAACATAATTCTCCCTACTTGGTATACTCAACAGTTTTTGTTTGTATTGCTCTCTTCAGACTATTAAATTTAATATACAACGAATCAAGTCACGGAGAGTCACCAGAAGTATTGGTTTTTAAAGACAGATACATTTTTTTGTCCTTTGTCTCATGGCTTATATATGTTTCTTTCGTTTTTTACTTATCCATAAGGTAAATATAATGGTTTTTATCGAAAATATAACCACTTTTTCATCTCTTATTTTAGTGCTATAATCGGTTTCTATGAGATTTTTCATCACAGGCGGGTCAGGTTTTCTGGGAATAAATATGACCAGGTTTCTCCTTGATAGAGGACACGATGTGGTTTCTTACGATTTATTACCTTTTGACTATCCCGAGAAGGATAAGGTTAACTGGATAGTTGGGGATATTAGGAATTTTGAATTTTTGAAAAAGAGTATGAAAGGTTCTGATATGGTTATCCATATGGCTGCTGCTCTTCCGCTATATTCTCCAGAGGATATTAGAACGACTGATATAGATGGAACAAGAAATGTATGTGAGGCTGCTCTGCAAAATGGAATAAAAAGAGTTATTCATATTTCGTCTACTGCCGTCTATGGTATTCCAGACCATCATCCATTATTTGAGACAGATAAACTTGATGGTGTGGGGGAATACGGTAAAGCCAAAATCGCCGCAGAAAAAATTTGTGAAGAGTATAGAACGAAAGGTCTTGTAGTTCCGATACTGCGACCAAAATCTTTTGTGGGTCCAGAAAGACTTGGAGTTTTTGCACTTTTTTATGATTGGGCTGCAGACGGGCATAGTTTCCCTATGATTGGTTATGGAAACAATAGATATCAGCTTATGGATGTTGAGGATTTTTGTGATGGAATTTACTCTTGTGCCACACTTTCTCCTGATAAGGTAAATGATGTGTTTAATTTTGGTGCA
>JBAQWP010000054.1:0-2168 GCA_049298975.1 Minisyncoccia bacterium | reverse complement strand
AGCTTTAGAGTAACCTTGTCTAACCATATCTGCTGCATCTCTACGCACCTTTGGTATATGTGGATTCTTTGTGTATGACATTTCCATATTTTACACCTTAGTGCGTCCAAGCTATTGAACCATTACGCTCCTATTGACAAATAGTAAAAAATGTTTAATATGCAGTGTTAGGACTGGAGGACGTATGATCACCATGGAGACAGCGGAACTTGAAGTTGAACTGGGCGTAGTGGTGGCGGATCTGGTGTTAGGTGAATTAATCATACCCTTTTCTAGACGGCGTCTAGATGAAGGGGGTGTCACACTCTATGAGGTTGTAGATAGTCTCGGTATGGATGAAAGAGCCGAGCAATTTTTAAAAAGGTATGAACAGTTAAAAGTGCTTATGGGCATGGCCAAAAGGTCTGTGGACTTAGGATAATTGCCACCTAAAGTGGCGAGGAAATCACCTCGCATTTAGGTGGTTTCTCATTTTAGGAGAATTAGTGCTAAACTTCTAAGGGTATTGACAAAAAAGTGTAATTTGTTATAATCTGCCTGCTATGGAATTTATACTTAATATAAGTAAAAAACTCGGTTTCCAAGTATATCCTTATTTTAGGCCATTTTTCATTAAAAGGAAGGGTAATTTTGAACCAAAAAAAGGCGAAATATATAGCTATATTTATGTAGAAAATACTCTTTCTAACTCGACTAGCATGAGAAATACAATGGATTTACAGGAGGAATACAACAGATTGATGGAGGATCCATTTTGTGATGCACCAAGTAATGTAACTATTGTTATACCTTGTCACAATGAGGAAAAGGGCATAAGAGCTACAATTGAGTCATGTTTAAATCAGACCAGGAAACCATTACAAATATTGGTAATAGATGATGGTAGTACTGATGATTCTGCAAATATAATTAGTGAGTATTCTGATAAGGTTGACGTAGTTACCATTTCAGAAGCAACAGGTAATAAAAGCTATGCTCAAGAAATTGGGTTAGAGTATGTTAAAGGTGAAATATTTTTTGCTACTGATGGAGACACCATACTGGATGAACATGTAATAGAGGAAGTAGAAAAAACTTTTGCAAGGAATCCTTCGATAACTGCAGTCGGGGGCTATGTTAAAAGTTTGAAACATAATTGGCTAACTGCCTGCAGAGAATTGGATTATATTGTAGGACAGGATTTACATAAAGTTGCTCAATCTTATATTGACGCAGTATTCGTTATTCCTGGGTGTGCTGGGGCATTTAGAACAAAAAAGTTTAAAGAAAATATAAAGTTTGATCATGATACATTAACTGAAGATTTGGATTTTACATACAAACTACATAAGAATTATTTTAAAATAGAATATAATAAAAAAGTAATTGCATATACTCAAGATCCAGCAACATTATCTGACTACATAAATCAGATGAGAAGGTGGTATGGTGGTGGATGGCAAAATCTCAAGAAGCACTATGCGGTTATAGGTAAACCAAACAATGCGCTGCAATTATCTCTAACTTATGTTGAAGGACTTATATTTTCTGCTGCTTTGTTTATTTTCCCTATTGTTAGTTTGAGTTTTTTCAAGTATTTCTTGATTCCATATCTAGTTCTATTGATCGTATTGGGCGCTTATGGAGCAGTTGTTCGAAAGAGACTTGATTTATTGCTCTATGCGCCTACTTACTTGATTTTGGTATTTATCAATGCTTGGGTTTTTCTTGAGCAGTTTTGGAAAGAAATCATTCTGCATAAAACAAATTTAGTATGGTTTCATCCAGAAAGGAGAGAATTAGTGGTTAATAAATAATATCATGCCAGCAATTCCAACAGGAGGTATATCAATATTCGTAAATATAGCAATAGTAATTATTGGAGGCGTATTTAGTATGTTTAGAAAATTTGGTTATATTTCCCAAGTGTCCCAGAAATTTTATAATCTTATTGTCGATAAAAAGTTCGATTCAGTTTTACGAAGACTGATTGGTTATACAATAGTTGCATTGGTGTTTGGTTTGATCTTCACTACTACAGCTATCTCAATAACGAAAAGAATTACCGGAGAATCTAACATTACTCTAATTAAAAACGTAATAAATCGATAGTCTATTACATCATTAATATTGTTTTTGTAAAACTTTAGACAAGTGTCTTTTGCTGTTTAAGTATGTAATAATAGTAC
>JBAQWP010000053.1:0-13074 GCA_049298975.1 Minisyncoccia bacterium | reverse complement strand
GTCTAGGAGCAGAGCGTATGCTTGGTTCGAACTGTTGCAACAGTTCGAACCCTGACTGAGCCCGACCCGGCTTTGTCTAGTAGCGGTCTTTGACTCACCACCCGGCACCACTCGTTTGGTGCCTTTTTGTTTACAAATTGTACCGTGTTATGTTAGACAGAATTTTTAATGTTATAATCCAAAAAATGAAATTTCAGATTAAAAGAGAGTTTTCTCCGGCGGGAGATCAACCAAAAGCAATAAAAGGTTTGGTGGAAGGTATAAAGAAAGGTCTGAAACACCAGACTCTTTTGGGTGTGACTGGATCAGGAAAGACTTATACCGTTGCCAATGTCATTCAGGAAATACAAAAGCCAACACTTATTATCGCTCACAATAAAACTCTTGCCGCTCAACTTGCTCAAGAATACAGAGAATTTTTCCCTAAAAATGCCGTACACTATTTTGTGTCTTACTATGATTACTATCAGCCAGAGGCTTATGTACCTGCATCTGACACATACATAGAAAAGGAAGCAATGATAAATGAGGAAATAGATCGACTGCGCCATGCCTCAACTCAGGCACTACTCACTAGAAAGGACGTGATAATAGTAGCTTCCGTTTCTTGTATCTACGGCTTAGGTTCCCCAGAAGAATATGAGAAAGTAAATCTGAAAATTCAGAAAGGAGAAGACATATCACGCGCGGATTTCATCAGAAGACTCATAGATATTCATTTTGAAAGAACTACAGCCGACCTGACTCCGGGAATGTTTCGAGCAATAGGTAACACTGTTGAGATAATGCCAGTTTCTGAAAAGATAATTTATAGAATTGAAATACAGGACGGAAAAATATCTGAAATAATAAAAATAGACGCAATTACTCGTTCAATAATCGAGAGTGTGGAAGCTTTCTTTCTTTTTCCCGCAAAGCATTTTATTTCGACTATGGAGCAGAGCGAGCGGGCTTTCAAAACTATTAAAGCAGAATTGACTTCACGACTAAAAGAGTTAGAAAAACAAGGCAAACTCCTAGAAACGGAGAGACTAAAACGCAGAACTTCATATGACTTAGCTCTCATAAAAGAAATGGGTTACTGTAATGGAATAGAAAATTACTCGAGACACTTTTCTGGGAAGAAATCCGGAGAAGCGCCAGATACTTTACTATCCTATTTTCCGCACAAGGCAGACGGCACTCCAGATTTTCTGACAGTTATTGACGAGTCTCATGTCTCAGTTCCACAGATTGGTGCAATGTATGCAGGAGATGCCTCACGTAAACAGTCGCTAGTCGACTTCGGTTTTAGACTTCCGAGTTGTAAAGATAACAGACCACTTACCTTTACTGAGTTTGAACAAAGAGTAGGACAAGTACTTTATACAACTGCTACACCAAGTAAGTATGAGAAAGAACACTCTGAGCAAATAGTCGAGCAAGTAATTCGCCCAACAGGACTTATAGATCCAGTAGTTGAAGTTCGCCCAATAGTTGAGCGAGGAAAATATCCAGGACAGATAAAAGATTTTATTGAGGAGGCGGAGAGGAATATAAAAAAGAAGGGGAGAGTGATTGCCACAACACTAACCAAGAAAATGGCAGAGGATCTTTCCGAGTATCTAAAGGAGAAAAAAATAAAGGCAGAATATTTACACAGTGATATTAAAACAATCGAGAGGATAGAGCGACTCACAGCATTTCGCAGAGGTGAGTTTGATGTGCTTGTTGGGGTAAACCTTCTTCGAGAAGGCTTGGATTTACCAGAAGTTACTTTTATTGGAATACTAGATAGTGATAAAGAAGGTTTTCTCCGAAGTGAAACTTCACTTATTCAGATTATCGGCCGTGCAGCTAGAAATGTGGACGGAAAAGTTGTTTTGTATGCGGACCATATGACCGGCTCTATGCAATATGCAATAAACGAAACTGAGAGAAGACGAACTCTGCAAATGGCTTATAACAAACAGCACGGCATAACTCCAAAAACTATCATAAAGAAAATTCAAGACATCACTGATCAGATGAAAACTGAACATGCCAAGACAGTGGATGAACTCCTCATAATAGATAAAAGGATGTTTGAGAAAGACCCCGAGAAGCTTATTAAGCAAAAAGAGAAGCAAATGGAAGGTTCAGTAAAGGTTTTAGATTTTGAAACAGCGGCAATTCTTCGTGACGAGATCCTTGCTTTACAGAAAAAACTTGAGGCGCTGAGGGCTAAACCGAAAAAGAAACTTCACCCCGTTAGAGATAGGAAACCTTTTGATTAAAATCACCTAAATAATTTTATGAAAAGTGTTAGTTTGCATACTTACTCAAGTTGCACTCGTTTCCGTTTCATCTCTAACGGGGTAAATCCTAGAAATAGAGACTTGCTTATGTAATTGACTTGTTGGCTTATCTTAGGCAGAATAAGAGGAGGAGGTTTTAGTGGTTCCAGCGTGGGTGATTATTGCTGTAATACTGGCTCCGATTGCAATCCAGACAATAATCGGGTATTTGCATGTACGCTAGATCGGTAATCGAATTACTGATCGAGCTTCAGCTAGGGCAGAAAGCGGCCCTAGGGACTGTGGTGGTTCTCGTTCTGAGCATGATCTGTGCTCTGATCGAGGAATCGTGTGAACGCATCATTCCAGTGTGGCGGGAGACCGTCACAAGCACAAAGTCGGCAGATATGCCGGCTCTGTCCAGGGTCGACTAGCCATGCGCTGGTCGGCCTTTCGTCTTTATGCTAAAATCATCGCCATACACACCCTATGCACGAATCGGGGTGTGCATTGGCGTAGTTCACTATTAAAAACTTGCGAATTCATTGTATTTTTCATCATCTACGGAACCCATGCAGAGATGAGTAGAAAGAAAATTTTTAGCAAAAAATTATTCTGTTGATGAAAAATATAATGAATAAGCAAAAGTTATTCTTACTATTCATGATAATGAAGAAAGAAAATAAAAACGAAGAAAAAATAATTGTTAAGGGTGCAAGGACTCACAATTTGAAAAACATAACAGTAGAAATGCCACGAAACAAGATGGTGGTTTTTACTGGCCTCTCTGGTTCGGGAAAATCATCCCTGGCTTTCGATACTATTTTTGCTGAGGGTCAGAGGCGATATGTTGAGTCTCTTTCTTCCTACGCACGACAGTTTTTGAGACAGATGCAAAAACCAGATGTGGATGAAATTGTGGGACTTTCTCCAGCAATTTCTATTGACCAAAAATCTCGCTCTAACAATCCACGCTCAACTGTGGCGACTATCACGGAAATTTATGACTATCTACGTATTTTGTATTCTCGAGTAGGCCATCCGCACTGTCTTGTTTGTGGAGACGAGATAACAAAACTTTCCAACGAAGAAATAAAAAACTTCGTCATGGACAAAGTGAATGTAAAGAAAAAAGTTTTTTCTACGAGTTCAAAGAAAATTCAGCTACCCATGTATGTAGAGATTTTTGCTCCAGTGGTAAAGGGTAGAAAAGGGGAGTATTATCAGCTTTTATATGACTTGCTCGGAAAAGGTTACTCTCATGTGCTAATTGATGGAGAGAAAAAATCACTTCGTGACAGAATAGAGCTTTCCAAAACCACTCGTCACACCATCGATGTACTAGTAGACAGTATCTCAATACTAGAATTCAAAAATGATTCCAAAAGTGCTGAGGAGAGACTTTCCGAAAGTTTGGAAAAAGCACTAACAGAGTCAGAGGGTCAGGTGAAGATAATGTTTCGAGACATGGCTCAAGAAAAAGACAAGGGTTACAAACCAGAGGAGTTTTTCATGTCCTCAAAACTCTCCTGTCCAAAGGATGGTTACTCTTACCCAGAAGTTGAGCCAAGACTTTTCTCATTCAACTCCCCATATGGAGCCTGTCCAGAGTGTAACGGTTTAGGAACCAGGCACTTTTTTGGTAATGAGGTCTGTCCAAAATGTAAGGGGGCTCGTCTTCGCGAAGAAGCTTTACATGTACTCATTGGTGGGAAAAATATCGTCGATCTTGTAGCAATGTCTATTAAAGACGCCTACGATTTTTTTGATAAGGTAAATATGACTGAACGAGAAAAAAATATTTCTAAAGTTGTTATGCGAGAAATAGGAGCCAGACTTCTCTTCATGTTAAACGTTGGCATAGACTATCTTACTTTGAACCGTCGCGCTCATACGCTCTCTGGTGGAGAGGCTCAGAGAATTCGTCTGGCTAGTCAGCTTGGGTCGGGCCTTGTGGGAGCACTTTACGTACTCGACGAGCCAACAATTGGCCTTCACTCGAGGGATAACGACAGACTCATCCAAACACTTCTCGAACTTCGGGATCTAGGCAACACTATTCTAATAGTTGAGCATGATGAAGACACGATTTATGCATCTGACTACATAGTAGATATTGGTCCTGGGGCGGGTATTCACGGCGGGCATGTTGTTGTCGCTGACTACCTTGAACCACTTCTTACAGCAAAGAAAAATCCATCAGGATCAGTAACTCTAGACTATTTACGAGGTGACAAAGTGATAGAGGTGCCTGAAAAAAGACGAGACGAACCAAGAGGAGAATTACAAATTCGAGGAGGTAAAATATTTAACATAAAAAATCTAAACATAGATATACCACTAGGGCGCTTTGTTTCAGTTACTGGCGTGTCTGGGTCGGGCAAGTCATCTTTCGTATACGAAATATTACACAGAAACTTACAAGCCAGATTTGAAAGAAAATATAGAAGTGCAAATATTTACAACTGTACATCTTTTGCTGGCTCAGAATACTTGGGTCGCGCAATTCTTATCGATCAGTCGCCAATTGGCAGAACTCCACGTAGTAACCCCGCGACGTATACTGGTGCTTGGTCATTCATCCGGGATTTATTTGCGGAAACTTCTGAAGCTCGTGCTCGTGGTTGGAAAGCCAACAGATTTTCTTTCAACGTAAAAGGTGGCAGGTGCGAAACCTGTCAAGGGAATGGCATGATAGAAGTGGAGATGCACTTTCTACCTACTGTTTATGTGCCTTGTGATGTATGTAAAGGCAAAAGGTTCATGAAGGAAACTCTTGAAGTTCATTACAAAAAGAAAAATATTCATGACGTTTTGAAAATGACCGTCGAAGAGGCCCTGAAGTTCTTTGAAGACATTCCAGCGGTAGCTGATCGTCTCAAGAGTTTGGATGATGTAGGCCTTGGGTATTTAGAATTGGGCCAGTCTGCAACAACACTTTCTGGTGGCGAAGCGCAAAGAGTGAAAATTTCTTCAGAACTCTATCGTCCTCATGTTCAAAAAACTATATATCTTCTAGACGAGCCGACTATAGGACTTCACTACGAAGACGTAAAAAAACTTATTGAGATTTTACAAAAACTCGTGAACAAAGGTAACACAGTTGTGGTTATCGAGCATAATATGGATATAATAAAGTCGTCCGACTACATCCTCGATATTGGTCCCGAGGGTGGGGAAGGTGGCGGACAGCTCATTGCAAAAGGAACACCAGAGCAGGTGGCAAATAATGAAAAGAGTCACACTGGTAGTTATTTGAAAAAAGCCCTAAAACAATTTAGAGCATACAGAAAATAAATTGTCGCTCGTCCTGCGTAGCTTTAGCGGAGCAGGGAAGCGGTATAGAGCGTATAGGAAATAAAATTTCTTATTCACCAATAATTTTTTCTTCAACAGAATATTTTGCTGGTGCAAAATTTCTTTCTACTCGTCTCTTCACGGACTTCGTAGATGAAGAAAAAACTTATTGGTTAACAAAGTTTATTAGGTGGTAGTGGAATTTTTGAAATAAAAAACGGCGCCGGGGGAGATTGCTCTCCCACACAGCGTCGTTGCGAGCGGTTCCTACCTCCGGCGAGGACTGGTCAAGTCTGCGACTATGAGCAGTCCGACCATGAAGACTGTGAAACCCAGTCCCAGCAGGGCCCCAATGAGTGGCTTCTCAGTCGCCAGGGCACCAAGAGCCGGGTAAAGAGCTAGACCAAGCCACTCGAGCTTCCCAAGCATTTTCATAAAGAACTCCTTAATACAACTTAATCATATTTAATAACAAATGTCAAGTAGTGAAAAAATAAATCAAAATATAGCTAAATTGCCGGATTCACCTGGGGTGTATATTTTTAAATCAAAAACCACAGTTGGAAGCCGAGCTTCCAAGTTGGACAATGGCAGGATTCTATATATTGGAAAAGCGACGTCTCTTCGGGATCGTGTTAGAAGTTATTTCAGACCTGATATAGTGGACACTCGGAGTCCACTAATTTCCAAAATGCTTTCGCAGTTTGAAACCATTGATCATATAAAGACAGATTCAGTTCTCGAGGCGCTTATTTTGGAAGCACACCTCATAAAAAAGTATCAACCAGAAGCCAATGTGGCGCAGAAAGACAACAAAAGTTTCAACTTTGTTGTTATTACAAAGGAGGATTTCCCACGAGTCCTTACAGTTCGGTCTCGGGAACTACTAAAGAATAATCCATATGACATTGCTCACTCTTTTGGTCCGTTCCCAAACGGTGGTCAACTAAAGGAGGCGCTAAAGCTAGTCCGAAAACTTTTTCCGTTCAGAGATAAGTGTGTGCCCTGCGAAGTTTTAACGAAGCAGGGTGTGAGAGTGTCAGCCACTGCTTCGCCAAAGGCTACGCAGTGCAGGGCATGTTTCAACAGACAGATTGGACTTTGTCCTGGGGTTTGTTCTGGAGAAACTTCAAAAGAGGATTACGGAAAGCAGATCCAGAATATAGTTTTGTTCTTTGAAGGAAGGAAAAAGGAACTTTTGAAATCATTAGAGAAGAAAATGAAGGCGCTTGCCAAAGAAAAGGATTTTGAAGGAGCTGGAAAAGTAAAGAAAACACTTTTTGCTTTGAACCATATTCAGGATGTCTCACTAATAAAAGATGACTTTCGAAAAAACTCAGGACTTGATTCCCAGGATACTTTCAGAATTGAGTCGTATGATATAGCACACATGTCCGGGCAAAATGTAGTAGGTGTAATGACCGTTGTCGAAGATGGGGAAGTAAACAAGTCTGAGTATCGGAAATTTAAAATCAAGGAAGACCCCGGAGTAAACGATACTAAAGCGCTAAAGGAGGTTTTGGAAAGAAGATTGGGGCACAATGAGTGGAAGTATCCTAACCTTGTTGTGGTTGATGGAGGTAGGGCACAGAAAATTGCTATGGAAAGTGTGCTGAAGAAGTACGGGATAGAAATCCCAGTTGTTTCTGTTGTAAAGGATGAAAGGCATAAGGCCCGAGAAATTTTAGGTGATAAAAAATATTTAAAATATGAAAAGGAAATAATACTTTCTAATGCAGAAGCACATAAGTATGCTATTGGTTTTCATAAACAACTACGTAGAAAATTATTCTAATGTGAAAGCGCCGGGGTAGTCCGGCGCTTCAGTCATCTTATGGGAATTTTGACCCACAAGAGTCTGTTCATGTATGGTAGGAGCTTATGCTCCTTGTCCATTGCTGCTATTTTCATTCCCACAGCAAAGGAAATGGTAGCTAGGACAAATACAAATACTATTATTTTCTTCATGTGTCCTCCGAGGACACTATGTCATAGAGAATGTAAATTGTCCATAATAACCAAACCAAATTCAGAAACTAATTCCTGATGTCTGGAATCCTTGTGTCATTTTGTGTTACAATTTCTTCATGCTTTTTACTAATTTGCCCACATCTTTACGTATCGGAGTAATACGAGGTGGCAGTGAACCTATGTATGACACTTCCATAAAAACTGGGGCGTACATTTTGAAAAACCTATCCCAAACCCACAACCCGATTGATATTTTTATCTCTAAAGGAGGGGATTGGTATGTGCAAGGTATACAAAGAAGTCCAGATAGAATTTTGAAAAATATTGATGTAGTTCTTAATTCCTTGCATGGAAATTTTGGTGAGGACGGCGGAATTCAAGAAATATTAAACAATCATGGAGTTAAATATGTTGGTAGTGACAGACTTTCTTCTGCTTTTGCAATGAATAGGCACTTAGCCAAGGAAAAACTCTTTAGAAATGGCGTAAAAACTCCAGTTTTTTCAATTGTTAAAAAAGGGGAGGATATTTTGTTAAAAGCCAGACAAATTTGGAATTCACTTATTCATCCTTTTGCTGTTAAGCCCGGTAAAGGAGGTTCAGCTTTTGGGTTTGCGATCGCAAATAGTTTTGAGGAACTTGTAGGAATAATTAGTGAGCTCTCCTTGAGACACGATGTGGTTTTAGTTGAGGAGTTTATTCCGGGAGTGAGCGTGTCTTGTCTAGTGACTGAAAATCTCAGAGATAGTAGTTTGTACGCATTTCCTCCTTCAACACAATTAAAATATGAACAAGCCCAGGAAGTGGAGAATTTAGCCAAGAAAGTACATCAAATTCTAGAGCTTTCTCATTTATCTCAGTCGGATTTTATTAT
Source organism: Minisyncoccia bacterium (assembly GCA_049298975.1). Classification (GTDB taxonomy): domain Bacteria; phylum Patescibacteriota; class Minisyncoccia; order Phycocordibacterales; family DATDWN01; genus C7867-006. Next base: position 4,677 of record JBAQWP010000053.1, on the reverse strand, counting down.
TGCACCCAAAAGAGGAGTTTACTTTTTGGAAGTTGATACTTCGCCAAAAATTGCTGAAAAGTCCTTAGCTAATAAATCTTTAGAGTCGGTTGGAATCTCAACAAATGATTTTTTGCATCATTTGATAAGGTTGAGACTTAATGAATAATAGGAAGTAGGTATTTTAAGACTCAGGGATTTTTTTAAAAATATACTCTTTTAATAACTCAACTTCTTCTTTTTGCGAGGTGTAAAATGCAATTTCGTTATTTGCTCTACTGACTACCGATATACCTCCATTAGGTTCTTGTCTTGCATAAAATAGTTCTGGGTTCATAAGCAAACTGTCTTCTGCCATACTAGCAGAGTATAACGGTCTTAAGTGTTCTATGGACATAATGCTTATTATATCATTGAAATGTTATGCATCAATAATTACTCTAATCAGCAAAAGTACAAATAAGAAAAAAGGGAAGCACGTGGGTGCTTCCCCTGGGATGTTAGTCGAGTCAGCAATCAAACCTAGACTGGGTCTTTCCGATCCGGAAAGTACACCTGATACTTCCTGAGCTCACGCCTGCAATGTGCACAAAGACGAAGATGTTTTCGGAGAGATTCTTCTTCTCCGATCTGAAGTGGCCGCTGAAACCAGTAGTCATACATCACCTGAACTGAAATGTGCGGTCCTCTTTGACCCACTGGGGCACCTCCTCGAGAGGAAGGTTATAAGTAACCTTTCTCGTGAAATACTTCCTTGAGATCGAATTAGTGATCCTAATACTTATGGCCTGCAATCACTAGAAGTCATTTTGGCTCCTTCCAAATCTTGTATCAAGTACCGCCTCAAGGAGCTCTATCATCACCGGACGTCCCGACGGCAAAGGTTTAGAGGCTGCTGACATCAACTCCCTATAAGTCCGTGGATCAGGTGGCAGATACTTCTCGAACTTCTTGCGAAACTCTGAACTTGGCCAAAGCTTTGGTGTCCACAGCTTTTGGTTATGTTCAAGATTAACGGCGGTCTTTAAGGCGTCATCAATAAGGAAGTAGGCTGACCGATGATCAACAAAGGCCCACTGATCTCCTGCTGATGGTTTTAGGAGCCAAATGACAGTTGCACCTCGCTCCACCCCTAAAGATTCAGGTGAGAGCTCGATAAGTAATTTGTCTAGTGAGAGCTTGCCGTCTGTGCTCCAAACCTCTACTTTATCGAATAGAACCATTCGAGTACTGCTCATGACGGCTTCACCGCCAACCATGCGAAATGTTGTCACTTCGTTGTCGACTTTGCTAACACGTCCCATCACGGCCATTGTGCTGTTGTTGGCCATATCAACCAAACGGAAGGAAGTTGTGGACGCGCAGGCACTTGCTACAAACATGAGTGTGAGAAGCAGCAGACGGAAAGTCATGTTTCAGCTCCAAATCAGCGTGGAAAAACCCAACTGGTCCTCCACGTCGACAAAAAAGAAGAGTGTTGAAGAGTGTTTTGGATCCGAACAATTCTAGTATTTAAGTCTACTCTATCAAGATCCTGCTGGCAACTTTGATGCCAGGAATGTAGTCACTTGAGATTGAAGGGAATACTACTTTGCTCTTCCTAGAACTACATTTGCAATTCCAAGTCTGTTGCCACTTGGCCCATAACATGCAGTTCCACAAACGCCATTTCCAACTACTGTGAAGAAAACTGTAAATGATAAGGCCTTCTTTGGTGGATTGATTTTATGCAAGGCTTTTGCCCAAATAATGTAGCCATGTGCAAGAGCGCCTGTTTGTGGTAATGCACCAAGATACTCGTAAATATAACTACCATCAACCAACGTATATCTGACATTTGCCTCAGCGTTATAAATGTAAGGCTGATAATCATATGAGATTATATAATTCTTATTTCCAGAAACTGGAACATCTGCAAAATACCATTTAGCATCACCATTTATGTAGTCGCCTACACTTACCTCTAATTTGTAAAGTGTATCTGGTGGACATGCTGACCTAAATGAATTTGGGTTAGTATGAACAGTATCTGTAGCAGTGTAGAATGGACACTTAACAAAAGAATAGTACGGAGTATTGTTTCCATAACCACCTCTAAACCAATCTACAGGGTCACCATTTAGTCCGATATTTTCAAATGTTGGGTTAGGTATAAGATTGGAATTATTTTGTTTCGCATAAGCTGGGGTAGCAAGACCTAGAAGCAAGGTAAAAATTACTAAACTGTAGATTTTTCTTTTAGTCATAAAATTTGTAAGTTAATTACTAATATTCTTTGGCATAATACTCTTATTGATGATTAAAACAAGTTGGTGTTGATATTAAATTGTCTGAGAATGGTGCCATAATATTAGGGGTAATGGAAGGGGGAATGAGGGGGAATGGGGATAAGTACAATATTATGTACAAATATATGACATAATTTAGTCAAGCAAAATAGGAATTACTTCAATCAAGGTAAACTATTATACAATAGATTTTATTAAAATATTGTACTTATCCCTATTATTCATACATTTTGTGAGGGATGTATTTCCACCCAGAACCCTATAGTGTATGAAAAGTATAATCTGGTACTTATTTGTAACCGGATTGATAAGGATATTAGGCGAATAGCAAATTTAGTATAAAACGAACGTCCCCACCGCTCACGAGAGCAAATGGGGACGGATCACGACGAGGAAGACCATTACGGTCTCAATCACCGTGAAAGTTACAGGTTGCAGTGCTTCCGCCAAGTTCCACTTCTTTACGGCGAACAAAGCACAGATGCACGACACGAACCAGATAGTCCAAGCGATTGGGTTTTCCTGCGACGGGTTTGCGTAACCGTTGGCGAACGTGGGGATAGCCCCAATGAAAACCGCCAACTGCGAGCAAACGATCGCTGTAACAGCATTGCCAGTTTTCTTCCAGAGAACGATCCCTGCAATAGCACCAACAACGCTGACCCACTCAATTGAACCCATCGTCGGCTTACCGAAGATGATAGCTAGGATTGTAACGATCCACGCTCCTGCTACCGCTCCGGTGATTTGACCGATCGGTGCTTTCTCCTGCTTCATTGCGACGAGGACGAGCGTGTCAACGCTTGCCCAGATTGCCCACGAAACTGGAGACGGCACTGTCTGGTGGTTCACGATTGCCCATACGTAGGGCAAGAATGCGACGAAGAACAGGACGCCTGACAACAGGCTCATAGGTAAATCCTCCTACTAATATACTATCATATCATCACTAGTTTGTCAACCAATGCGTAATGGTTCAATAGCTTGGACGCACTAAGGTGTAAAATATGGAAATGTCATACACAAAGTGGTAAAAATGGGTCAGGTAAAAATGGGGTCAGGTACCATTAATCCGACAGGAATCTCGACCCTTTCAGGGTCAGTACAGGTTGTCGATATTTTGTTTCATTAATTCACAAAATATTGGGCAACCTTTTCGAGTCCTGACATAAAGTCTCCCAGACTTTATTTCGAGGTCACAAAAATCCACTTACGTGGATTGTTTGTGGACATCGTCTCGAAATCTTGGAACCAGATAGAAAGCTGGGTTTTCGAGAGTTTTAGTTTATTGAAATCTGGTTTAATTGCTTAATTATTTGATAATTAGTATCACAATATAAGAGTTGAATTAATTTATAGATAAAGAGAACCGCCCGCGCCATTTGGAGACGCGGGGGTCTCTGGTGGCGGGGCGGGTTGAGGTGGGTTACTTTGAGGCGGCAAGCCAAGAGATGGTTACGAACACCCAACTCACTTCGTTGCCAACCTCTGACAAGCACATTGCTCGTTGCGCTCTGGCCCATCCGAACTCGCGAGTCGCGAGCCAGATTTGGGTGAGTCGCATGAGGATGGTCAGATGACCCACCACGACAGCGGTCGCAGGAAGTGACTGGCCACTTCCACTGGTCCAAATTGTCACCGCAAGCATAACCTGCGGTATTGATTTGAAAACTAAAGCCAGCCATCCCTTAACCATCGAATCGTTGATGCTCAGCCGGTAGCTATATCCAATGCCGTATACCGTAAAGGCCCCAACGACATTTAGCATAAGGGTTATACTGTCGGCCATCTGCCAGTGGTAGTGATTTGTGACGGTTGCCACAATCATTGCGCCAGCCAGAATTGACCAAACAAAGTATATACCGACTGCTTGCGAACCTGGCGTGGTCTTTCTCGTCCGATTTGCTCTCAGACCTAAAAACAGGTTGATCTGAAGGAACACTAAAACGGAGACAAACTCCATTAGTAGAGCCCCTTCGGTGGTATTGCCGAGTCGAACGACTCGGCTTCCAGCGAACAGGACTGCTCCAGCAATTTGGAGCAAAAACAGAGTCGTGGCCATCAAAGGGCTCCTTTCCTAAATTAACGATAGCACAAGTAATAAGCTGTGTCAACATTGTATACCTACCTAGCAGGACTCTTTCCTTACAGGAACAGTATACCTTTTCAATATTTTGTTTCGCTTTGCTCACAAAATATTAGAAGAAGGTCTTCGAGTCCTGACGCGAGTAAATCCCATTACTCGCTTCGGGTCCACAAACAAAAAGACACCTTGCGGTGCTTTTTATTTGTGGTGAATTGCTATCCTTTGCTCGAACCTATTTTGAAAACAATTTGAACTAATGAATTCCGTCACAAGACTCGAAAAAAGTTCGAGCAAAGGATAGCAATTCGCCACAAAACGAAACTT
>JBAQWP010000052.1:0-1920 GCA_049298975.1 Minisyncoccia bacterium | reverse complement strand
GTTACAAATAGCAGAAAGAGAAGGTTTGGATATTGTAGATATTAGAAGAGAATCTCATTCAGCTAAAGATTCAGGACAAAGACCTGTGTTTAAAGAATTACTGGAAGACATCAGAAGAAAAAGATTTAATGGAATACTGACTTGGGCTCCAGATAGATTGAGCAGGAATGCTGGAGACTTGGGGTCACTTGTTGATTTGATGGATGAGAAACAACTACTAGAAATCCGTACATATGGACAACATTTCCATAATTCACCGAATGAAAAATTTTTGTTAATGATTCTTTGTTCACAAGCAAAGCTTGAAAATGATAACAAGAGTATAAATGTAAAGCGTGGTTTAAAAACTAGAGTGGAAATGGGCCTTTGGCCATCAGTCGCTCCCACAGGATACTTAAATAGTAAAAATGTTGGAGAGAAAGGAGTGATATATACTGATAAACAAAGGGCACCTATTATTAAGAAAATGTTTGAAAAGGTTGCGTACGAGAAATGGAGTGGAAGAAAGTTATACAACTGGCTTAAATTTGATTTGAATTTAAAGACAGCAAGTGGAAACAAAAACCTTACTCTAAGTAATGTATATATGATTTTACAAAATCACTTCTACTATGGTACATATGAATATCCTAAAGAATCTGGAAATTGGTACAGAGGAAAACACGAACCATTAATTACTAAAGAGTTATTTGATCAAGTTCAAGAACAGATAACTAGATCAGTTATACGAACAGAAAATAAAGAGTTTGCTTTTACTAAACTCATGACTTGTGGACTTTGCGGATCTGGTATTACTCCTGACGAGAAGTTCAAAAAACAGAAAGATGGTAGTGTAAACCGACATGTATATTATGGATGTAATAAATCGAGAAACAGAGATTGTAAGGGTGGATATATAAATGAAATAGACTTAATTAAACAATTTGAAGAGTTAATGGAAACTATCAACATAGATGAGATAGGGATAAAAGAGAAAATTAAAAATGAGGTACAAAGATTTAAGAGGTTTAATCAGATAGTTCTGAATTCAACAGATAAGGTAGAAGTTGGAGATATTGATATCCGAAATTACTGTAAATACATCTTAAAAAATGGAACTGACGGAGAGAAGAGAGAACTCCTTGGCTGTCTACAAAGTAAAATTTTTCTAAAAAACAAAAGAGTAAGTACTCAGATTACCAATCAAACTACTTCAACAAGTTTTTAAATTTATTTACAACAACTATAAAAGATTCTTTTTCGGAGTCAGGTAATGACCCTTCTCGCTTGAACTCACTAGTTAGAGGATTGATGGCTACACCACTCTTAAACATTGCATATTGGAGATGCGGACCAGTTGAAATTCCAGTTGAACCAACATACCCAATCGTATCTCCTTGAGATACACTTACTCCATTTTTAATACCATTAGCGATTCTTGAAAGGTGCGCATATTGTGTAAGGTAATTTCCATGCTTTAACTCAACTGTGATACCCAAACCTCCTTTTGATCCGGCTGTTGTAACTTTTCCATCAGCTGTGGCGATAACAGGAGTTCCTGTGTTTGCCGCATAATCAATTGCTCGGTGAGCAGTAACTTGCTTAGTAACTGGGTTTTCACGACTATAGCTATAACCTGAACTTATCTGAACATAGTTAAGGGGTGATTTTAGAAATTGGCGAGCAAGAGACTCTCCATCTTCAGTATAGAATTTATCATTGTAAAGAAACGCTGTATATGTCTTACCCTCATTTGTAAACTTTGCACCTAAAACTTTTCCAGCTCCTGCAGGTTTTCCATCAAGAGTTCGTTTTTCATAGACTAGCGAAAACGAGTCACCCTCTTTTATATCAGTTGCAAAATCAATATCACTTGAGAAGATATTAGCTAGTTCTAAAGTTGCTTTGTCTTCAATTCCTGCTTCTTGAGCTGTTAAAAAC
>JBAQWP010000051.1:0-26016 GCA_049298975.1 Minisyncoccia bacterium | reverse complement strand
GTGCTGGCGTCGGTAAGACGGTTTTAATTCAGGAGCTAATTAACAATATTGCAAAAGCACATGGAGGCTACTCTATTTTTGCGGGTGTGGGTGAGAGAACTAGAGAGGGGAATGATCTCTATAAAGAAATGAGTGATTCGGGAGTTCTTGATAAGACCTGTCTCGTTTTTGGGCAAATGAACGAGTCTCCAGGTGCAAGAGCAAGAGTTGCCCTGTCAGCTCTTACCATGGCTGAGTATTTCAGAGATGAAGAAAACAAGGATCTACTCTTGTTCATTGATAACATTTTTCGATTTACTCAAGCAGGATCAGAAATGTCTGCACTTCTAGGTAGAATGCCTTCCGCGGTGGGGTATCAACCAACTCTTGCTACAGAAATGGGAAATTTACAGGAGAGGATTACTTCAACAAAAAATGGTTCGATTACTTCGGTTCAGGCAGTTTATGTTCCTGCAGATGACTTTACCGATCCTGCGCCTGCGACAACCTTTACCCACTTGGACTCAACTATTTCGCTGAGTAGATCGTTAACTGAGATTGGTATTTATCCTGCCGTTGATCCGCTTGATTCTACTTCAACAATTCTTGATCCTGAAATAGTCGGCAAGGAGCATTATGATGTAGCAACAGGAGTTCAAAGAATATTGCAGAGATACAAAGATATGCAAGGAATAATATCTATTTTAGGAATGGATGAGCTTTCAGATGAAGATAAATTAATAGTATTTAGAGCTAGAAAAGTTCAAAAGTTTTTGTCACAGCCAACACACGTTGCTGAGCAGTTCACAGGTACTCCAGGTGTTTATGTGAAAAGACAAGACACAATAACCGGTTTCAAAAATATTCTCTCTGGTTTGTACGATGATGTTTCTGAACAAGACTTCTATATGAAAGGCAGTGTGGAGGATGTTTTAAGGGAAAAAAATAATAATGGAAAGCAGTAATTTATTAAAGTTAAAAATAATTACACCAGAAAGAGCTGTCTATCAGGATGAAGTTTCTGGTATCGTTATTCCCACCGAGAGTGGTCAGGTTACTATCCTTCCTAATCATCAGCCTCTCGTCACCATTGCTAAAACAGGAGAGATAAAAGTGACAAGAAAAGATAAGAGTATTTTACCTATGGCAATTTCTTCGGGGATCTTGGAGGTGCGAGAAAGTTTTAATAAAAAAGATATTCCTACAGAGGTGATAATTCTTGCATATAGAGCTGAATTCGCTTATGAAATAGATGTAAAAAGAGCAAAAGAGTCACTTGAGAGAGTTCAAAAAATTCTGGAAGCTAAAGAGTTCGAATCAGATGTTGATTTTGCTAAGTTCCAGTCTATGATGGAAAAAGAGATGAATAGAATAGAAATATGGAAGAAATGGAGAAACTAGTTTCTGAATTAAAAAAACTTGGTAATCCTAAAAAAGCCAAAGCCTCAAGTTGGTTCTTTAAGACTGGGAAAGGACAATACGGAGAGGGTGATGTGTTTTTGGGAGTTACAGTGCCAGAGCAGAGAAAGATAGCCAAAAATTTTTTTAGTCTGTCTATTTCTGAAATTCAAAAACTACTGGATAGTGAAATTCATGAGGCTAGGCTAACAGGATTACTAATCCTAGTTTCTCAATATAAAAAAACTGATGACAGAAATAAGAAAAAAATTGTAAATTTCTATCTAAAAAATTCAAAAAAAATAAATAACTGGGATCTAGTTGACAGTTCGGCTCCATACATTTTGGGTGACTATTTACTAAAGAATAATAGAGGAATTTTGTATAAATATGTAAGGTCAAAAAATTTGTGGCAGAGGAGAATATCGATTGTCTCTACCATGGCGCTTATTAGTAAGGGTCACTTTGACGACACTCTTAGGGTTTCCACGTTACTTCTTACAGATAAAGAAGATTTAATACATAAGGCAGTTGGTTGGATGTTAAGAGAAGTAGGAAAAAAGTCGGAAAATACCCTTGAGAATTTTCTGTTAGAAAATGTTAGTATAATGCCAAGGACTACCCTAAGGTATGCGATTGAAAGATTTTCGGAGCAGGATAGGAAGAAATTTTTAAATATGTAATTTGTACAACACTTATGAATAATATAAAAACAACAGTTCTTCTAGGTCTTCTGACGGGTTTGGTATTGTTTTTTGGCTACCAAATGGGGGGAGAGCAAGGGTTACTTTTGGGTCTATTTATCTCGTTTGCAATGAATTTTGGATCATACTGGTTTTCTGACAAAATAGTGCTTTCAATGTACAAGGCTAAACAAACTTCTAAAGAGGAAAACCCAAAAATATTCCAAATGGTTGAGGATTTGGCTATTAAAGTTGGAATCCCAATGCCAAAAGTATTTATTATCGATCTTCCTGTACCTAACGCATTTGCGACTGGTAGGAATAAAAACCATGCCAGCATGGCACTTTCTAAATCAATAATCACGCTTCTCACAGATGATGAACTCAAAGCAGTTATTGCTCACGAACTTGGTCATATTAAGCACAATGATATCCTGACCTCCTCAATTGCCGCTATGCTTGCAGGAGTAATCTCATATCTATCGAGAATCGCTTATTTTACCGGATCAAGAAATGATGAAAACAGAGGTGGGGGTATAATATTTCTCGTAATTACTCCAATAATTGCAACACTCCTACACTTGGCGGTTTCTCGATCTAGAGAATTTGCTGCGGATATCCTTTCGGCTGAAACTACAAATGAACCAGAGACACTAATATCCGCACTTCAGAAAATAAGTTCAGCGACCGCAATGAGACCTATTGTTCCTACTCCACAAAATGAGGCAACAGCTCATATGTTTATATTCAACCCTTTTAAGAAATCACTTTTATCGACACTGTTTTCGACCCACCCAACTTTAGAAGCCAGGATTGAGCAACTAAGAAAAATGAAAAATAAATAATATGAAAAAATCTACTATACTCATAGCTATTTTTGCTGTTTTGCTTGGTGGGGTGCTGTTTATAGTCGACAAAAGAGTAAAAACAGAAAATTTTTCTGTAAGTGAAAGTACTGATTTTTATAGCATTAAAGCAGACTATCCCAATGACTCTTGGGATAAAACGGGAATTATGAAACAAACAGTGGAATATTTAATTAACCTTAAAAAGGAAGAGTGGAAAGAGGGTGGGGAAATTTATAATAGCGAGCAAGAAATAGCTAGGGATTTTCCGGATAGGCCTAAAATGCAGTATCAGATGCTTATTTCATATTCCTCGACTACATCCGAGAAACTTGGCACAAGAAGTTACACTTTTAATGTATACGAATTTACTGGTGGTGCTCATGGCAACACAGCGATAACGACTTATAATTTTAATAAAAAAGGTCAGATAAAAGTAGAAGATTTGGTAGATTTCAGTGGAGGTGGTTATATTAAGCTCGCCAAATTAATAAGAAGTAAACTAGTTCAGTCTTTAGGTGAGAATGCTAATCTGCGTATGATAAATGATGGTCTGGATCTTACTTATCTCAAACCAGATGACACAATAGATAAAGAAAAATGTGATTGTGAGGGTTTTTATTTTCCATCCAATGTGCAGTATTTTACTGTTAAAGATGAAGGAATGAAATTTATATTTGGACAATATCAAGTTGGACCATATGCTCTTGGAACGCCAGAGGTATTGCTAACTTGGGAAGAATTAAAAGCCATTTTACTTAGTAAGAATATACTTGGTGTAGAGTAATACTAACTGTGGAAACGACCTTTCGAAGGCTGGGTGAGTTTGTGGTATAATGAGCTTATGAAAATGCCAAAACATATGTGGGTTGGTTTGTTTTTTATAGCCACTCTGCCTTTCGTGTATTTAAATGGTGGATTAGAGGCAACCATAAATGTAGCTTTGGGTACTTTTTCTGGGAAATTACAAAAAGTAGACACAAGCTGTTTTGCAGATGGAGAATGTTCTGTGGATGTCGACGGTAAACACGTTACTTTGACTGTGGGCTGGAGTAAAGAAGCAGTGGGTCAAATAATCGGGGCGGATAGTATTGGTGGTCTAGAGAGACATATAGGCGAGACAGTGCATATTTATGCTCGAAGGCTTTCGCTAAGTAAGTTTACATTAATTGGCAGTAATCGATATTATATTAAGGTTGGTAAAGGCGGATCATTTTTTAATTAGAATATTTGACGCGTTTACTCAAAGCATTATCTAGTTATTAGTCAAACTTCTATAGTGGTATAATGGTGTTATGAAAACACTATACACTATCGTCGGGTTGTCTTTTGTAGTATTAACAGCAGGATACATATATTTAAGATCGGACTTGGAGTCACAAAATGTTGTTCCAGATATTATGAATTTTGAAGATTGTGTTATGGCTGGAAATATTGTAATGGAAAGCTATCCAAGACAATGCAGAACACAAGATGGTAGAACTTTTGCTGAAGAAATCAAAAAAAATATTACATATGTAAATTCTTCTAGCAATGACATTCAGGTGGATTTACCATTCCCTGGAGCTGTAACAGGAAAAAACTTTTCAATAATTGGTAAGGCAAGAGGGACGTGGTATTTTGAGGCCTCCTTTCCGGTGGAGGTATTGGATAAAGATGGAAAAATTTTATTTGTAGCACCTGCGCAAGCACAAAGTGATTGGATGACTGAAAATTTTGTAAATTTCAAAATTGATATTGTTATTCCAGAACAATATATCGGTCCAGGTACAATTGTGCTTAAAAAGGACAATCCAAGTGGCGATTCATCTAAGGATGCATCAATCAGCATACCTATAACTATTGAGTACTAATTTCTACCATTACGTTTCAATTTGTCGACAAATAAAACACAAAATATAGGGATTATCGAAAGACAAGCTCGTATAAATGTCTATTCTGTTACACATATAGTGTTCTTATACTAGTGACAAGAAAAAGTTATACAACTAATAAATTTTTTGTATAGACCTGTTCCCTCTACACAGAGAGGAAATAGGGGTGTATAATACTATCTATTATAAATTTATAAGTTTAAGCTAGTAAGTTTTGAAAAAAATATGGCAAAATCAAATTCAGCATTTATGAAACCAATGACAATCAGTGAAGACTTAGCTGTTGTTGTTGGAAAGGGACCTATGCCTCGATCAGAAGTTGTAAAGAAGCTTTGGGTTTACATCAAGAAGCTAGATCTACAAGATCCTAAGAACAAGAGAAACATAGTTGCTGACCCTGCACTCAAGAAAGTCTTTGGTGGAAAGGGAACAGTGTCAATGTTTGAGATGACTAAGCTTGTCTCCAAACACCTAAGTTAATACTGATTCTAATTTTTTAAAAAAAGTCTGGGGATAATATCCACAGACTTTTTTGTTTTGGGCTATAATACTAAGACATGCTCATCTACTTTTTTTTATACTTTTTAATTTATCTAACTGTCTTTTTTTGTGTGAGTTTGGTTGTCGGTCTAATTATTAATTTTTTTCTGAAAAGCAAAGGATATGTTGGAGAAAAATCGGATCATTTTGATGGAATCAAATTTTTTACGCCTGGACATTCACTTCATGAAAGAATATACGAGCATGGCTATGGAAAATTTTTCTGGAAATGGCTCCTACGAAAACCCCGAAATCACTGGGTTTTTGAAAAAAATAAATTTCGTACTATTCCTGAAAAGAGGGTAAATAGCGATAGAATTTTTATAACATTTATAAGTCATTCTACAGTTCTAATCCAAACGAAAGGACTAAATATAATTACTGATCCAGTTTTTTCAAGTAAAATAGGTCCTCTACCATTTATTAAACTTCATAGATATAGAGACCCTGGAATAAAAATTGAGGAGTTACCTAAAATTGATCTAGTTTTGCTTTCACATAATCACTATGATCATTTGGACCTCAAATCCTTAAGATATATTTCTATCAGAGATAATCCAAAAATATTTACTCCTCTGGGAAATTCTCACTATCTTAAGATCCACCGAATAAAAGGTGCAGAAGATATGGATTGGTGGGACAGAAAGGAAATAAACTCTGAAATAAAAGTCGTCTGTGTACCTTCTCAACACTTTTCCGCCAGGGCTATTAGTGATAAAAACAAAACTCTTTGGTCCGGATTTGTTTTGGAGACACCAAGAGGTAATATCTACTTTGCTGGAGACACTGGTTATGGAGATTTTATACAAAGAATTAAGGAAAAGTATGATAAGTTTTTAATAGGTCTGATCCCAATAGGAGCATATAAACCTGAGTGGTTTATGGCCCCAGTTCATATATCCCCAGAAGAAGCCATAAAAGTTCATAAGGAATTGAGTGTAGAAACATCAGTAGCTATACATTTTGGAACTTTTAAATTGGCAGATGATGGACAAAATGAAGCAAGGAATAAGATAAATAAACTAGTTTCCGGAAATGTCACCGCTAGGGTTGATTTTAGGGTTTTGGAAAATGGCCAGACAATCATGATATAAAATAGTACTTTTCGTAATTGTCTGATATATTTATCGTTTCTAAGAAAGAATGAATTTACTAATAAACTACATAAAAAAATACAAGGGTGCCTTAGGTCTGGCTCTTTTCTTAGCAACTATTAACCAAGTTTTCTCTCTACTTGATCCACAGATATTTAGAATTATCACTGACAAATATGCAATAAATGCAAGTTCTATACCTAAGCAGGATTTTATTACTGGTGTGGCATTACTACTTCTGGCTTCTGCTGGAGTAGCTCTTGTTTCTAGAATCGCCAAGAATTTCCAAGATTACTATGTGAGTATGGTTACTCAAAAAGTGGGGGCAGAACTTTACTCTCACAGTATTGAGCACTCATTTTCCTTGCCGTATTCGGCATTTGAGGACCAAAGATCGGGAGAACTTTTACTAAAACTACAGAAAGCAAGAACGGATTCTCAGGGACTAATAAATAGTTTCGTCCAGATTATTTTTCTTAGTTTAGTTTCTCTAACTTTTATAGTGGCTTATGCTTTTTACGTAAATTGGTTAATTGGAATTGTCTATATATTAATAGTCCCTTTGGTTGGAGTAGTTCAGTATTTACTATCTAAAAAAATTAAAGCTGTTCAAAGAACTATTGTTACAGAGACAGCCAGCTTGGCTGGCTCAACAACTGAGACATTGAGAAATGTTGAGTTAGTGAAAAGTTTAGGTTTGGAGGAGCAAGAAACAAAAAGACTTAACCAAGTTAATAATCAAATACTTGGTTTGGAACTAAGAAAAATAAAACTAATAAGGTTTCTAAGTTTTTTTCAAGGTACTTTTTTAAACACAACTCGAGTTCTTTTGCTTTTTCTTTTGATGTATCTTATTTGGGTAGGTAGTATTACTTTTGGTGAGTTCTTTAGTCTGTACATTTACTCATTTTTTGTTTTTGGACCACTAGGTGAGTTAGGAAACATTTCCAACCAGTATCAGGAGACAAGGGCAAGTATGGAAAAACTTCAGACTGTACTTAATATGAAACCGGAGGAGAAACCCATAAATCCAGTAGCTGTGGGGGTCGTGGACAGAGTAGAATTTAAAAATGTAGATTTTGTCTACAACCAGTCGCAAGTTGCTTCCGTGGACAATCTCAGCCTTTCATTTGAAAAGGGGCAGACAGTAGCTTTTGCTGGGTCATCTGGAGCAGGAAAAACAACAGTGATAAAGCTTTTACTAGGACTCTACAAACCAACCAAAGGTAAAATATTATTGAGTGGCAAGGACTCTCTTGAGGTTGACTATGAAAAATTGAGAAAAAAAGTTGGTTATGTTTCCCAAGACACTCAACTTTTTGCGGGAACAGTTAGAGAAAATTTGCTATTTGTATCGCCTGGAGCAGATGATGAAAAATGTTTGAGTGCATTAAAACAAGCATCAGCTTTAAGCATAATAGAGAGAAATGGAGGTGGTTTAGACACTAAGATTGGAGAGGGTGGGCTAAAGATATCCGGAGGTGAAAGACAAAGACTTTCTATTGCTAGAGCCTTACTTCGTGACCCTGATCTCATAGTTTTTGATGAGGCTACTTCTAGTCTAGATTCAATAACTGAAAAAGAAATAACGGAGACAATTAAGAGCATTACCAAAGAGAGACCCAATCTAATTACTATTATGATTGCACACAGACTCTCGACCATTGCCCATGCAGACAAAATATTTGTACTAGAGAAAGGCAAGTTGAGTGAGGAGGGTAATCACCATGATCTACTAAGTCAAAAAGGCCTTTACTATGCTCTATGGAGACAGCAGGATTCAGTTTTAGCTGAGTAGACGATATCTGGTATAATTTACAAATGAATAATAATACATTTATATATTTAATCCTCATAATTTTTGTTTTATCTGCAATTTTTGTGACCTTAAAATTTCCTGGTATGAGTAGTGTTGGGTTAAACGAGCAGGATCAAGTGTTTTGTACTATGGATGCAAAAATTTGCCCAGACGGGTCTTATGTTGGTAGAACTGGTCCAAAATGTGAGTTTGCCGCCTGCCCAAGTGCGGGATCTACTAATGATGGGACAGTAAACGATGGAATTGAAATAGGACAAGAAGTTTCTTTAAGTGGTGTATTAATAACCCCTATTGAGCTAGTGAGTGATAGTAGATGTCCAGTTGATGTTCAGTGTATCTGGGCAGGAACAGTGGTTATTAAAACTAAAATAGAGAGAAATGGAAAAATACAAGAGCTTGATCTAGAACTTGGAAATTCAGTTACTGTTTTAGGAGTAAACATTACATTAAACGATGTGTTTCCAGAAAAGGGAAAGAAAGTTGTGAGTAAAAGTGAGTACAGGCTTTTTTACAAGGTGGAGAAAGTGACCCTTTAAAATTTATAAAGAGTATGTATCAAAAGAACTATTACTGCATAAAAAGTCCAGTGAAGCATATAGGAATACATAAATCCGTTTTTTACCTTTAGAATAAAGTAAGGGAAAATGTAACCAGCAACTGTTGCACAAAAAGTAAAAAAAACTGCATATGAAAGGGAAGGCCCTCCAAATATTAGTAAAAGATGTGCGCTTCCAAAAAGTCCCGCACACCACAACCTAGTGGTTTTTAGATTAAAACCGGCATTGTAGAATGAAAAAGCTAGCGCAGAAACCAACAATTGTTGAAGAATAATCTCAGTGGATTTTGGTAAGAAGTACCAACCACTTGAAAAAGTTAGTTCTGAAGGAGGAATCCATCCAGGAGACCAGCTAATTGAAGGGAAGATTGGGAGAATGTAGATAAAATAAGTAGCAATAAATCCCAATATAAAAAGAACTGAGGTGTACGTTAGAACCTCATTTTTAAACATCTGCCACTTAATGTAAATATTCCAAAAGGCAGGTAAGGTAACTAGAATCCAAAACAAGTAGTATGCAGTAACTATAGCTGGATTCTGGTTGTAGCTTAGATCGACATCTAATGCATTTTTAATAATTTGGTAACTTAAGTCGGATACTATCCAGATTGAGGCTATCTGAAAAATAGTCACTATAAGAGGAGATGGTCTTAGGTTTGATAGGACATTTTCAAATTCGAAATGTCGTTTTTCTTCTACCATAAGTGTATTCTAGCATACATAGTAATATTTTTTACTCCAGATTGTAATAGATGTATAGTGTATAAATGGATAAGAAAGTGGTCATGCTAACTGACGAAGAATTAGCATCTTTGGTTCAACAAGGCCACAGAGAAAAATTTGGAGAGCTTATGAATCGCTATAGCGGTAAGTTATTTAGGTATGGCAGGCAATTTCTCAAAGATTTCGACAATATAGAAGATGTGGTTCAAGATGTTTTTATTAAAACCTACCAGAATATTAATAGTTTTGACACCTCACAGAGGTTTTCACCCTGGATATATCGTATTGCACACAATACTTATATCAATGCGATAAAAAAGCAAAACAATGGTCCTTTGTATTTATTCGATTTTGACACTATTATGTCTCACACTGTTGTGGAGGAAGATCCAATTATTAAAGAGCGGGAGCAGAAGGAGATAAAAGAAATGGTTGAGAGAGGTCTCTCTCAAATAGAGCCGAAATATAGAGAGATATTGGTCTTGTACTATATTGAGGATCTCAGTTATAAGGAGATCTCGGACATCCTACAAGTGCCAATTGGGACAGTTGGGGTGAGAGTGATGAGGGCAAAAGTAATATTAAAAAATAAGTTTGATGAACTAGGAATAAAAATATGACGAACGAAGAAAATCAAAAAAAAGAAATAGAGCTATCTGTTTTGAGCAAAATAGAGCAAGGCGAAATAAAAATGACACCCAAGCTATATTTTGTGGCAAAAGCTGGTGCTTTAATTTTTGTTGCTTTTGCAATTTTTGTAATTTCCTCTATTCTTGTCAGTTTTATTATTTTTAGTTTGTTAAATAGGGGGGATCTGTTTTTGCTTAGTTTTGGCACAAAAGGTATTTACAAGTTTATCTTATTGTTTCCATGGTATCTGCTCTCGGTTGGAGCATTTCTTCTGGTTTTGTTGGACTATCTTCTTAGAAGGTTTAAGTACGGCTATAACAGTCCTTTAGCGTATCTTTTTTTAGCTACTTTAGTTTTTGTTACTTTGTTTAGTTTTTTGATTAATTTTACTAGTTTTCATTTAAGGTTAGAAAAGTATGTAAAAGCTAATAATATCCGATTTGTCAGGGATATGTATGGTAACGCCTTACGTTCCCACAGAGAGAAAGGAGTAATTAAGGGGG
Source organism: Minisyncoccia bacterium (assembly GCA_049298975.1). GTDB lineage: Bacteria > Patescibacteriota > Minisyncoccia > Phycocordibacterales > DATDWN01 > C7867-006. The sequence continues at coordinate 15,372 of JBAQWP010000051.1, read as the reverse complement.
TAGTTTCGTTTGTTGGGGACAATTATATAGTAGTAAGTTCTTCTGGTTCTGACTTAGGTTTAAGTGATGAAGAATATAAAGTTTATTCACCCTCGGGTATGAGTCCCGGCAATTTTGTAAAGATTGGGGACGAAATATACATAGCTGGGGATATTGCGACTGGAACAGAAATAATATCCTACGGAATTCAACGTATGACAATACCAGGTAGATGAAATAAATACCTCACTCATTTGTAGTAATTATGTAGTACTAAAATGAGCAAGAAAAATAGATACAAAAGAATCAAGGACAAGTTCATTGCATCGGCCGGAGGAGGCCTGGTTGCGGGAATGATATTTATCGGCACTGCAAATTCAGCACTTGCTGATACTATTCGAGCGCCAGGCTATCAAAAGAGTTCAGTGACTGGCATGCATGTAATGCGTAGGTGGAATTCCAGACCAAAAATTAACGCATTGGCTAGCAATCTTGGCATAGATCAAACTATTATGGAGGAAGAGCTCAAATCTGGTAAAAATCTTAAGCAAATACTAACGGAAAATGGCCTGAATGCTGACAGTTTAGACAGAGCATTTAACTCAAAGTCAAGGCACAAGTCCTGGAAAAATCATCAGCTAAATTAGTATAGTGAAAAAAAATTTACTACATGATATATTGTTAACTTACTAATTAATATAAGAGATAAACATAAATGGAAGGACAAGATAAAAATAGTGGAATAATTGCCGGGACAGTAGTGGCTCTAGTAGTTGCCGTTGCTGCATACGGTTTTTATACATATACAAAAAAGGAAGGTGATACTTCAATGCCTGTTGTAGTTAATGCTGGAATGGAAACTAGCGCTACTCCAACTGCACTTCCTAAAGTAGTTGCAACTGAGCCTGTAGCTACACCTAGGTCATTTAAATATAAGGATGGGACATACAATGCAATCGGGAACTACACCTCTCCAGGCGGTTCAGAGGAGGTTGGTGTAAGTGTTACATTAAAGTCTGATGTAATTACAGATGCAACACTTGAAGTAAAAGCAACACGTCCTATATCTAAGAATATGCAGACAGTAGTATTGGGAGAGATCAAATCTCTTGTAGTTGGTAAAAAATTAGACGAGGTGGTTTTAAGTAAAGTTTCGGGTTCATCTCTTACACCAAAAGGATGGAATGATGCCATCTCAAAGATACAAGTCTCTGCTAAAGCATAGTCGTTAGAATACGGATTATGGATTAATGAATGGAACACTAATCTCTAATCCTTAATCATGAATTAGGAAATGACCAACTTTTCTTTTGAAGCAATTGGGACTAATTGGGATATAAATATAAAAGAAGATCTCTCGGAGACTCGAGAGGCTTCTTTATATAAAAAAATTCTGGATAGGGCGGAAGTCTTTGATAAAGACTATTCACGTTTTCGTTCTGACTCGTTGGTAACCAAAATAAGTAGGGAATCAGGTAAATATAAAATGCCAGATGATTTTGGAGTAATGATCGAATTATACAAGAAGGTATATGGCGTCTCATCGGGTCTAGTAACGCCACTTGTTGGAGACACTCTAGTTTCGGCTGGATATGATGCTGCATACTCTCTCAAAAAAGGTGAAATGAAAAGAGCGGAAAAGTGGCAGGAAGTTTTGGAGTGGGAAAAACCTTTTCTCTATGTAAAAAAACCGATCGTTCTTGATTTTGGCGCTTGTGGCAAGGGTTATTTAGTAGATATTATTTCTGAACTGATTGAATCTGAAGGTATAAAGGAATATCTTGTGGACGGAAGTGGAGACATGAGACACAGAGGAGAAGACACTATTAAAATTGGACTAGAGCATCCGGGAGACGCTACGTCAGTAGTCGGTACAGTTATATTAAAAAGCAAAAGTCTCTGTGGTTCTGCAGGGAATAGAAGAAAATGGGCTGATATGCATCACATAGTAAATCCAATAACTCTATCTTCTCCAAGTGATATTTCTACTGTGTGGGTGGCAGCGGAAACAACTATGCTTGCTGATATTTTAACTACGTGTCTGTTTTTCTTGTCACCAACAGAGTTAAAAAAACATTTTGATTTTGAGTATGTGATATTGAAAAGTGACTATACGGTGGAAGCCTCAAACAGCCCAGAGATAGAAATTTTTATTTAAACTACTACTAAATAATAAATTTAATCTCAAATGATATAATACAGAAATGAAATACATTGATAATTTCCTAAACAAAATAACTATGTACAGACTTGTTCTGTATGGACTATCAGTTCTTGTGTTTATTTCTATTGTGATGAGATTTTTAGGTTATCTATTTTTTAGTCCGGTAGGTATACTTTTGACCTTGGCAGTTATGTGTATTTCCTGTTATCTGTCAAACAGGCTTATTGCTTTTCTGCTCAATGCACAAATAAATGTTGAATCAGCATGGATTACAGCCTTGCTACTTACACTTATAGTTTGGCCTATCAAGAGCCTCTCTGATGTGGGCGTCTATATGCTTATAGCTTTTGTGGCAATGGCATCGAAATATTTTTTAGCTATAAATAAAAAACACTTATTTAATCCTGTTGCCATAGCTCTAGTTTTGGCAGGCTTGGTTGGAAATGGTAGTGGAGTTTGGTGGGTGGGCAACTCAATGATGATATTTCCAGTTGCTATTCTAGGTTTTCTAATACTAAGAAAAACAAAGCGATTTGAGATGTTTGGAGCCTTTCTGGCAACTGCAATTTTAAGTATTATATCCGTCTCTCTTTATGAAGGTTTGCCTTTATTGGATACTATTTATAGCGCAATTCTTTCTGGACCGCTTATATTTTTTGCAACAGTGATGTTGACTGAACCGCTAACTACTCCACCCTACAGGTTGACTCAGATTATTTATGGATTATTGGTTGGTGTGGTATATGGTTTAGATTTTAACATCGGCTCCATATATAATACTCCCGAACTAGCTTTGGTTATTGGAAATATTTTTGCTTATTTTGTAAGTCCTAAGGAGAGATTAAAACTTAAGCTAATAGAGAAGAAAAATCTTACAAGTGATACATATGAGTTTACTTGGCTACCAGATAGAAAATTCAGTTTCATGCCAGGGCAATATTTGGAGTGGACACTAGGACACTCAACGCCGGACACTCGAGGAAATAGAAGATATTATACAATTTCATCTTCACCGACTGAGGAAAAAATTAAGATTGGAATAAAAACTTATCCAGATCCTAGTACCTTTAAACAAAAACTTGTTTCTCTTAGTCCTGGTGATTCCATTTTTGCCTCACAACTTGCCGGAGAGTTTACTTTACCAAGCGACGAAAGTAAAAAAATGGTTTGGATCGCAGGTGGCATTGGGGTCACACCATTTAGAAGTATGGCAAAATATATTTTGGATAAGAATGAAAACAGAGATATTATTTTCTTTTATTCTAACAAAACATCAAAAGATATTGTTTACAATGATATATTTAATTTGGTTGAGAAAAATGGAGTAAAAACTCATTATGTGTGTAATACAAAAACGCCAGATGATAGCATGCTGGACATGAAGTATGGTTATGTGGATGAGGTAATGTTAAAAGCTCACGTTCCAGATTATAAGGACAGAATATTTTATATATCCGGTCCACACGGTATGGTTACTTCTTTCGAGAGTACTCTATCTAAACTAGGTATTCCAAGTTCGCAAATTAAGGTAGATTTCTTTCCAGGGTTTGCATAGTTTACCTACGTCTGTCTTTTGCTATAATTAATAAATGCATGTTTTTCTAGCGCTACCTTATTATCTAGCTTGGCACTATACTACTGCTTTTTCAGATATGATGAATATTTGGAAAAACTTCTTCTCCTTTTTGTATGAGTTTTTCTCTATACCACTTTTAATTAGGACTCTTTTTTCTCCATGGCGAAGAATGAAAGAAGACTACGGTCGGATTGAGGATTTCTTTGGTAATTTGGTCGTTAACACCATGATGCGCTTGGTTGGAGCAGTAATAAGAATTATATTTATTTTAATGGGACTCACCTCATTGCTATTTTGCGCATTGGTGGGTGTTGCATTGTTTGTTTTTTGGGTAGCATTGCCATTTTTACTCATTTACTCTCTTTTAGAGGGTATTTATCTTTTTACAAAGTAAAATGAACTTAACTGAGATTCAAAAAAGAGCAAATGAGATTTATGGAGCTATTTTTTCTCTGGAAGATTTAATTTCCCACAGAAAAAGAAGGGTAATAGAAAGAGTGCTTTTGGCAGTTACCGTACTTATTCTGTTAGTATATCTTTTTGTTCTTGGCTCAAAGAGTCTTTTGGGTGGATTAGAATTAGGTGGTACTGATACAAAAATTCTTGGTGCGGTCTATATTTCTTTTTCTTTATGGATAATATTTTTTGCCTCCAATTGTTTCTTCTATTCTTACTACTTCAAAAAGTCGAAAGAAGAATATGGGTTATTTTTGGATTTAGATCTAGCCTATGTTTTTTTACACCTATCTTCAAAAGATATAACAGGCTCATTTTTTAATTCATTGTTGGGTTCAAGATTTTTACTTAGGACTGGAATTAGAGGAGAAATAGCCCAAAAGTTTTTAGAGAACAGAGTCAAACACCTTACTGCAGACGATTTTAGATGTGAAGTTAATGATAATATTTTGGATTTGGTTGATTTTGTGAATGCATTATACGAATGCGACTCAGAGCTTCAGAGATTTCTTTTCACTGAGGGGATACAAAAAAAAGATTGGTCTGCTATTGCTATGTGGATAATGGAAATTCATTGGAAGAGGCATTCACTCGAAGGTTGGTGGTCGAAAGAAAACTTAGCCAAGTTTCCCTCACTTGGACAGGGATGGTCGTATGGTGAAGCATATACCTTAAAGAAGTATGAGAGATATTTGCCTTTTTCGGAGACTGAAAGATACGGGGTTCATACTACTTACGGTCAGAACGAATATGAAGAACTTCAGTCTGTCTTAGCAAAGAACAGACAAGGGAATGCTATTTTAGTCAGTGATGATTTTTCTGGACAACTTCAGATTATCGCAAGGCTAAAGCAAGATATTAACAACAATGTTTCCCTGGAAGAGCTAAAAGGTAGAAAAGTTTCGGTTCTTGATGTTGATGCCCTTACTTCCTCAAACGGTAGCAAGGCTAAATTTGAGTCAGAATTATTAACCATACTCAACGAGGCAGAATATGCTGGCAATATGATAGTGGTAATTGACAATCTACCTGCATTTATACAGTCAGTAAATGTTTACGGTTCGGATTTAGCATCACTTCTTGAAAAATATCTGAACTCGGTTTCACTTAAGTTTGTTGCCTTATCATCTAATGATCAGTTCCACTCTTTAGTTGAGAAAAATGGTATTTTTGTTCAGTCATTTGAGACCATAATTATGAAGGAAGTGGATCAACATAACACTGTAAAGATCCTAGAAAATGAAATAATAAATTATGAAGCCAGGGGTATGCTTTTCACATATCTTGCATTGGTTGAGATGGTTCAAAGTGGAGAGAGATATTTTCCAAACGCGGTTATGCCTGATAAGGCGATAGATATACTAACTGAAATTGTTCCTCGGCTCGAGCAGAAGGGTAAAACAATAGTAGAAAGGTCAGATGTGCAAGATCTGGTGGAAGAAAAAACCGGTATACCAGTTGGTGAAGTAAAAAGTGGTGAAAGAGATAAGCTATTAAATCTTGAAAGTATTTTAAAAGAAAGAGTGGTAGGACAGGAAGAGGCGATTGTGGCTATTAGTAATGCAATGAGAAAAGCTAGGTCAGGTATAGAGAATCCAGATAGACCACTAGGCTCCTTTCTTTTTCTTGGACCTACTGGAGTTGGTAAGACAGAAACAACAAAAGCATTGGCTGAAGTCTTCTTTGGTTCAAGTACTCAAATTGAAAGACTGGATATGTCTGAATATTCTGGTACTGATGCACTTGAGAAACTAATTGGTTCCTATGAAAATGGTAAGCCAGGGGTACTTTCATCTATGGTTCGTGAGCATCCATATGGGGTTTTGCTTCTAGATGAGTTTGAAAAGACTACGAAGGAGGTAATGAATTTATTCTTGCAGGTTTTAGATGAGGGTTATTTTTCTGACGGGTTAGGTAAAAAAGTGATGGCAAGAAATTTAATAATCATTGCTACCTCAAACGCTGGAAGTTCCATAATTTGGGAAACGATGCAGTCGGGTAGGGACCTTGCAAGTAGTAAGGAAATTATAGTAAATAGTATTATTGAACAGAGAATATATACTCCAGAACTTTTAAATCGTTTTGACGGTGTGATTCTTTTTCATCCTCTTGATAATAATAATCTGAAAAAAATTGCTGAGCTGACCTTAAAAAAACTGGAGTCCAGACTTGCTGAGAGGGGTATAGATTTGGTAATAAATGAGTCTCTAATAAATTTTATTGCGAGTAAGGGGACTGATCCAAAATTTGGAGCCAGACCTATAAACCGAGCAGTTTCTGATGAAGTAGAGCAGATTATTGCTAAAAAGATGATCTCTGGTGAGGTGCAAAGAGGATCAACAGTCGAGCTGACAGAGTCAGATTTTGGTTAATTAATTGATAGAATTTGATTATTTGATATAATATTTTTATGCAAAACCTCGCTTCGGTATTTAACTTTTCTTGGTTTTCTCTACAAAGAGCACAGGATATTTATACTCAATTTTTGAATAATTTTCCTATCCAGTATCAACCAGTAGTGTCAGTAATAATTGGAGTTTTCATTGTTTATGTCGTTTATAGAATAATTAAACGAGATTTTATTTTTATTGTTCTACTTGTTGTTCTTGTACCAGCATCAATTCCAGTTCTAAAATCAGTGTGGCTTGGACTAGTTACATTACTTAAGTACTTATTTAATATTACCTAATGTTAGAAAACGAGCTTGTTGTCTTTGGCGGGGGTTGTTTCTGGTGCACAGAGGCTGTATTTAAGATGTTAAGAGGTGTCTACAGTGTAGAGCCTGGGTACTCTGGAGGAATTCATCCAAATCCTACATACGAACAGGTCAGTAGTGGGACTACTGGGCATGTGGAGTGTGTAAAGGTTGTTTTTGATCCAAAACAAATAAGTTATATCGATTTACTCACAGTATTTTTTGGAAGTCACGATCCAACAACACTCAATAGACAGGGGGCAGATATAGGGGAAGAATATAGATCAGCTATTTTTTATACAACTCCAGAACAAAAAAATACTGCTGAAGAATTTATCAAAGAGCTTAATGAATCTAATGAAATGGGGAAACCAATAGTAACTACAGTTGAACCTTTTAAGGGTTTTTATCCCGCAGAAAATTATCACAGGGATTATTATGAAAAAAATAAGAATGCTTCTTACTGTGAGTTGGTAATAAATCCCAAACTTGAGAAAGTAGTTAAGAAATTTGGAGATTTGTTAAATGATAAAGGAAAATTAATAAATAATTTGTAATTTAAAAGATAAAATAATATGGAAATAGATGAGGAAGAATTAAAAAGTAGGCTAACTGCCGAGGAGTACGCTGTGTTGAGGCAAAAAGGGACTGAATCTCCATTTTCTGGCAAGTTGCTACATGATGATAGGGATGGTATGTACAAATGTAAGGTTTGCAATCAAAATCTTTTTTCATCGGAGGCAAAATTTGACTCTGGTACGGGTTGGCCAAGTTTTGATGAGGCCTTGCCCGGCGCAGTAAAAGAGATAGAAGATGATTCTCATGGTATGAGTAGAACTGAAGTAGTATGTTCCAAATGCGGATCCCATTTGGGGCATGTCTTTGGTGATGGACCGACTAACACTGGCATGAGGTACTGTCTAAATTCTGTTTGTTTAGATTTGGAAGAAAAGTAATTATGATATAATTCTTGCATGGATAGAAATACTCTACAGAGATATTTTTTTATTGGACTATTGATAGGAGTATCAATTCTAGTATTCAACATTTTTTTACCTTTTTTTGAAGTTCTACTTCTTTCGGTAATTTTTGCTGTTGTGCTTTCACCAGCACAGGAGAAACTGGCAAGTCTCATGGGTGGAAGACGAGGACTTTCAGCTCTTATGCTGGTATTTATTTTTTTGTTGGTAATTCTAGTTCCTGCTTTTTTTCTCTCAGTAAAACTTTTAGATGAGTCAAAAACTCTATACACTAGTTTAACTGATGGTTCAGGTTTGGTATATCTCACTAAAACGTCCGATTACTTCAATGGATTTTTTGGTAAGTATCTTCCTGAATCTACAATTAATTTTCAGAATTTTGTATCTGCGGGCGCTGGTTGGATTGCAAAACACATCACTACAATTCTTTCTTCAATATTGGGTATTCTTACTAGTTTAGTTTTAGTTTTCTTTTCTTTGTTCTTTTTTCTTAGAGATGGAGAGAAATTCAAAGATATAATAGTTAATCTAAGTCCGCTTAGTGATAAATATGATGACAAAATCGTTCTAAGGCTAAAACAGACTATAAATGCCACCATGACCGGGGTACTTTTAATTGCTGTCTTGCAGGGTATGCTATCAGGTTTTGGAATGTGGATTTTTGGTATCCCAAACCCTACGCTTTGGGGTAGCTTGTCGGCAATAGTAAGTCTTGTACCTGGACTAGGAACAACTATAACTTTTATACCAGCAATATTGTTTAGTTTAATAGCTGGTAATACTATGAGTGCTCTAGGACTTACTTTGTGGTGGGTGCTAGCTGTAAGTCTAATAGATAATCTGCTTGGACCGTATCTATACTCAAAGAACATTGATATTCATCAATTGATCATGTTGTTTTCAGTGCTAGGTGGGTTGGTTTTTTTCGGTCCAGTTGGTTTTATTTTTGGTCCAATCGCTGTCGCTTTGTTTTTTGCCTTAATAGATGTATATCAAGATCTGATTCTTGAGGGTAAGTCACTATAATTTATTAGTTTCTAGTAGTATAATTTATTCATATAAATTAAATTTCGATTATGAAAAAAACTTATCAATTGATATTTGAGGATTCAAGAGCATCATGGTTATGGTTGGTGGTTAGGATATATCTAGGTTGGGAATGGTTACATGCTGGATATGAAAAAGTTCTAAATCCAGTTTGGGTTGGAGACAAGGCTGGAGTTGCCATCACCGGATTTGTAAATGGTGCTTTAGCAAAAACGGTTGGTCTTCACCCGGATGTTTCTGGTTGGTATGCATGGTTTTTGTCACACGCTGTACTACCATATGCTGATACATGGTCGTATGTAGTTACTTATGGTGAGATACTCGTTGGTCTAGGACTTATACTGGGAGTGTTAACTGCGTTAGCCGCTTTTTTTGGCTTCTTTATGAACATAAATTATCTTTTAGCTGGGACAGTCAGTACAAACCCTCAGCTGTTGATCTTAGCTCTTCTAGTTATGATGGCTCACAAAGTGGCAGGTAAAATTGGTTTAGATAGGTTCATTTTCAAAAGGCAAAACCTATAAAAAACAAAACCCCCGTGTGGGGGAGTGGGTTCTGATTTCACTTTACATCACGAAGGGTTTCGTTTTCGCTGGTCACCTGGTGGTCCAAGGGTTGCCCGTGCTTGCATAAGTTTTGTGTCTTTGATAGGAGGTCATAACTTTCCTATACTCGAGACAACTTTGGCAAATTTTTATTGTAGGGATTTCCCAAGGGCAGGTAACTAATATAATTCTCCTACCAGGAGGCATAAGCTGTCAAACAAATTCTGGTGGAAACTATGTTTATATCTTGTGCAAAACTCAATAAAATTGTGGATAGTAAAAAAACAACACGAATAATAATTCAAGTAAACCCTTAATAGCTAAGGTGGTTCTTGTTTGGTACAATAACCGCTCATGGAGCACATTATTGAAATTATTGGGAATATAGGGAATTATGGATATGTGATACTATTTGTTATTGTTTTTTTTGAATCTTTTCCTCTAACTTTCTATTTACCTGGGGACTCTCTTCTTTTTACAACAGGGTTTCTTGCATCACAGGGTTATCTAAGTATATATGCACTCATACCAACTCTGTTTGTGGCCAGTATACTTGGTTACAATTTTAGCTATTTTATGGGTGAGAGACTTAGAAATTTTATTTTGAAAAGTAACGACAAATATTGGTTTAAGAAAAAACATCTCGAACATACGCAAGCATTTTTTGATAAATATGGAGATAAGACAATAATAATCGGTCGATTCGTTCCAATCGTAAGATCTTTTTCACCCACTCTTGCTGGTGCTGCAAAAATGCACTACAAACAGTTCACCCGTGATTCTATTCTAGGTGGTTTTATATGGGTTTTTGGTGTTACTTTAGGTGGGTACTTTCTAGGCAGAGCTATTCCTGGTCTACAGGAATATCTAACACCTATTGTGACAGTTATTATTCTTATCTCTCTTTCACCGTCTATTTACGAGTATCTGAAATCGAAAAAACAAGCTTAGTTAAAAAAATGATAGAATTAACTACAATGGAAACTCTTACAGTCAGTCAGTATTTAGATCGAATAAACTTAAAGCTCAAAACAGAGACAGCTAAAATAATTGGAGAAATTACGGGACTTAAACTGCATCAAAACGGGCACTATTATTTTTCGCTTCTAGATAAAACAGATCAGAGTAAAATTGATTGCGTAATATGGCGATCAAACTATAAACTATTTGGGGTTGATCTAAAGGATGGCATAGAGGTGACTGCTACTGTAGCCCCAAATATTTATAAACTAAACGGTAGAATCAGTTTTATTGTTAGTTCCATAGAACTTGTTGGAGAGGGTGCCCTTAAAATAGCTTACGAAAAATTAAAAAAGAAACTCGATCTTGAAGGTCTTTTTGCTGAAGAGAGAAAAAGAGATATTCCTGAATATCCCCACAAAATAGGCGTGATTACCTCAAAGAGTGGTGCAGTAATAAATGACTTTCTAACAAACATTGGGAAATTTGGATATGAAATAGTATTTGTTGACTCAAAAGTAGAGGGTGCTGACGCAATCAAGGAATTAATGCTTGCGCTGAAAGTTATTAAAGAAAGAGATATTGATGTTTTGGTTATGATGCGAGGAGGCGGATCGCTGGAGTCTTTTCAGGCATTTAATAATGAGGTTTTAGTGAGAGAGGTCGCAAGCTTTCCTGTACCAGTTATCACAGGTATTGGCCACGACAAGGATTTACCCTTAGTTTCTTATGTTTCAGATAAAAATGTTTCTACTCCCACAGCAGTAGCCAATCTACTTAACTCTACTTGGCGGGACGCTGAGGCAAAAGTAAAGTTAAGTGAAGAAAGAATTATATCAATCTTTTCACAAGCACTATCTAAGAAAAAATTTTTCATTGAAAACTCCGTCATAAGAATGGATAGAGGTATGAAGGCAGTTTCAGAATTTGTTAAGCGAGCTGAAGAGGTTCTTTTTACCAAGATAGAGGAAATGATTTCAGACATTGGAAATATTTTGGAGCAATCGAAGAAGACTTTGAGTTTGGTTGATCCAAAAAGACAGTTAAAAAAGGGATATAGTATAGTTAAGTCAGTGAAAGGTGTAGTAAAGAGTGTCTCCCAAGTCAAAAAAGGTGACAAACTCGACATTATGCTTTCAGATGGTAGTATTGATACGCAAGTTATTTAATACCCGCTCAGCTCATAACTTTTTTCATCATCTACGGAACCCGTGAAAAGGTGAGTAGAAAGAAAATTTTCAGCATAAAATTATTCTGGTGATGAAAAAAGTTATGAGTGAGGAAGGGTAGTATTGTATGAACAAAAATAAAAAGAAACATGGCAACAAAAAAATCAGAATCAGGGAATCTAAAAGATAATCTAAAGAAACTGTCACAGATAGTTTCTTGGTTTGAGGACCAAGAAGAGCTAGATGTTGAAAAAGGTCTGGAGTATGTAAAAGAGGGGGCAGATCTTATTAAATCCTCTCGGGAGAGACTTTCTGAAATAGAAAATCAATTTACTGAAATTAAGAAGGATATGAGTAAGTAGCAAATCTATTTATTCTAGGTCAGAAAAACTTTATCGAATTACTCCACGTGTATTCCTGAGTCCTCTAACTTTTCATGGGTGTGGTTCAATTTTATACCGTTATGAATAGGAGCGTGTCTTATGATCTCAATAACCTCATCCTCATTGTCGGTTATCTTAAATAAACTTAATTCATAGTCCCCAATAACTCCGCGAGTCATAAGTTCTTCACGCATAAATTGTTCCACTTTATTCCAGTAGTCACTTCCAAAAAGAATAATTGGCACCATTTCTATTTTACCAGTCTGAACTAGAGTTACTATTTCGAAAAACTCATCCAAAGTCCCAAATCCACCCGGGAAAAAAATATACGTTTCGGCAGCAAATGACAGAGCAGTTTTTCTAGAGAAAAAGTAGTGAAAATTAATGCTGTCTGTATGGTATTGGTTTTCTGGCTGTGGCGGATCAAGCTCAATTTCGATACCAAGCGACTCACCACCTGCTTCAAAAGCTCCCTTGTTTGCCGCTTCCATTATTCCTGGACCACCTCCAGTTAAAACTGCGTAACCAAGTTTCCTTACTATGTTGTATGAAAGTGATTCTGCTTGCTTGTAATAAACACTATCCTCACTTATATGAGTTCCCCCAAAAATTGAAACAGATTTAGGATACTTTTCTAGGAATTTAAACGCATCCTTAAATTCCTTAGTAATAAGATGAATTCTTTCATTAGCTGTTTCGTGCAGTTCTTTTTTGGTTAGGGTCGGTTCTTTGCAATCTTGGTGTTTATTCATCTCAACATTCTAAGGTTTTTTGCCTTTTGACACAACATTACAGACATATATAATATGGTTATGCGAGATTTAAATACAAATGAAAAAATAGCCGTAGCTTTGGCTGTTTTTGTGGTGGGATTTTTCTTTATTTTTGGCCAAACAATTATTAGCGCGATAAATCCAAATTCTAGTGTGTCTAATCAACAATTACAAATTCAGGATGAGGTTGTGGGAGTGGGTGATGTGGCAGTAACAGGTGATACCCTTATAGTAAACTATACAGGCAAGCTTCCTGATGGAACAGTGTTTGATAGTTCAATTCCAAGAAATGAACCTTTCCAGTTTAGACTTGGAGCAGGGATGGTTATCAAGGGTTGGGATGAGGGACTTCAGGGGATGAAGGTTGGTGGTAAGAGAATTCTAATTATTCCGCCCGAGTACGGATATGGTGCAGAGGGAATTGCTGGTGTAATTCCTGGAAATTCAACCATTATTTTTGAGATAGAACTTCTGAAAGTGACAAAATAATTTAGATATGGTTTTTGCTAATTCGGAGCTAAAAATCACTATATTTTAGTTGGCGCAAAAAGTCGTCAGGGGTGTTGTGTCTACTACTATTGACAAATGTGTAGTTGTCATATATAATTAGAAAAGAGACAATATAAAGGAGAGGTCCATGAAAAAACTTTCGGGTGACTCAGCAATTGTTATCGTCTGTTTGGCTGCAGTGCTATTTCACACACTTTATGAGAGTGTGCTGAACTCGTTGCTGCTGAATTCGTTTCAACTTTCTTTTGATTTTGGAAGTTGGGCGACGCCAAATGAAATGATGGCTTCCTCGTTCAGAATTGTCATCACAGTCGTCATAGCCATGTTCTGCGTAAGAGAGGTTCGGAATATGTATTCACTGACCCAGTTTGCCAGCTCCACAGCAGTATTTGGTGTGGCTCAATGGTGGAGTGAGTATATCACCCACTTCTGGGTAGGCAATGATGTCAATAGTTCCATCTACACGCTTTGGGGTAGGTGGTCGAGGTTCGGTCGTGAAGAGTTCATCGCTTTGGCGGTGGCGTCGGTCTTCATGATCGGTATGACCTACTTCGCCTTCAGAAGAGGCCGTGAGGCAGGTCTAATTCGTTCCACTCACAGAGGGAGGACTATATACCAATACAATAATACGTTCCTATTTCAATAGGAGCGAACTCTCCGCAATCACTACAAGGGCGACGCCAGACAAATGTTTGGGTCGCCCTTTTCTTATGTGTGTAAATTTTTCTTTTTGATACTTAAATGCTAATCTGAATTTATGTCTCCACTTAAGTTTAAAATTGAAAAAGAGTTGGAAAATAGTCTAGGTAGAGCAGGGGTTATTACAACCCAGCATGGTGATATTCAAACCCCTGCTTTTGTTGCAGTAGGGACAAAAGGCACTGTAAAGTCGCTCACCCCAGAGCAAATACAAGATACGGGGGTGCAAACAATTATTGCCAATACGTACCATTTATATTTAGAGCCTGGGGACGATCAAATAGCAAGGATGGGAGGCTTGCATAAAGCCATGAACTGGCAAGGGCCACTCATGACCGACTCAGGGGGTTTCCAGGTTTTTTCACTCGGCGTGGCGTATGGAAAGGGAATTAGTAAAGTGTCTCACAGTCGGAATGAAGAATTGATACTTTCACCGGCGTCAGATATCGGTGAGGAATTGATATCCAAATCACGAGCTAAGATAGATGCTGATGGTGTGATGTTTAGGGATTATTTAAGTGGCGACGCTCACTATTTTACACCAGAGAAATCAATCGACATTCAGCACAATCTTGGCGCAGATATTATTTTTGCATTCGACGAGTGTACAGCTCCAAACGAGAGTGACCACTACCAAGCCGAGGCGCTCGATCGGACACATCGTTGGGCAAAAAGAAGTTTGGCACACCACAAATCAAAACCAAACTCAGCACACCAAGCAATTTTCGGGATAGTTCAAGGAGGTAGAAATGAGAAACTTAGAAAAGAGTCAGCAGAGTATATCGGTTCTCTAGACTTTGATGGTTTCGGTATTGGTGGATCTTTTGAAAAAGAAGACATGAATAAGGCTGTCGAGTGGTGTAATACAATTCTCCCAAAGGAAAAACCACGACATCTGCTCGGCATCGGTGAGCCAGAAGATCTTTTTATGGCAGTAGAGAATGGTTGTGATCTTTTCGACTGTGTTGCTCCTACTCGAATAGCCCGAAATGGTGGTGCGTATACAAAAGAAGGCAAGATAAATTTATTCAATCAAAAGTTTCGAGATGATTTAGGTCCACTTGATCAAGGTTGTAAATGTTACACTTGCAAAAACTTTTCTCGAAGTTATGTTGCTCACTTACACAGGGCAAAAGAGATACTAGCCCACACACTTACTTCAATTCACAATATACATTTTCTAACTCACTTGGTAATTGGAATGCGGGAAGCAATTTTAAATAACAATTTTTCTGAGTACAGAAATAATTTCCTAAAGACTTATAAAAAGTAGAAATGGACATTTTATAAAAAAAGTGTATTATGCAGTTGGAGGGGTTGGAGCTCGTTCTAGTCTAAGCTTTCAGAGGCGATATAAGTCCTCGCTTATGGCGCAATAGAGCTCCACCCCCCTCCACTGTAATGTGGTGAGTCACTGACCTTCCTCTGTCTAGGAG
>JBAQWP010000050.1:0-2870 GCA_049298975.1 Minisyncoccia bacterium | reverse complement strand
GTTATGACCTATGTGCGCGAAGGTAACAAGAAAGATAAACCGCTTTTGGTTGTTGCCAGGTCAAAAGATTTATATGTTTGGAAAGTAATGTCTGAGCTCCCGGTAGATGAGTTTCATCATACAACCTCTTTATATGACAAAAAAAGAGACAGATTTGATTTGTACCGAGACGGACTGTTTATTAGACATCAATCTTCAGTAACTCTATCTATTTGGAAAGAAACACCAACTCTAGTTTTTACCTCTAGACATGGACTTTTTGATTCGGGCATAATTTCTATTATTGGATCAATAAGCACAAAAGAAGGTCCTTTGCTTATTTATGATGCATCACAAGAAGTAAAAAGCACAACTTTGCTTCAGGCCGGTGCAGTAATTTTGGATAAAAATGACCCTAAAAAAATAATCTGGCGCAGTAGCTATCCTATTTGGCAGGGGGTAGTACAAGCTAAAAAAACAGCTCTTCCTATCCAGCCACTAGGTATAGTCTCTTTAGGTAATGTTTTTATTATCTATTGGATGGCAAATGATGGAGGACTTATTGTTATAAAAATTCCAGCTTTATTTAAGGATATTGAAGAAAATAGATACGCCCCACGGATATTAAATAGGTACACTGGAAACCCTATTATTGAGCCAAGAGGCCACTATGACTGGGAGGGAGAAGGAACATTTAACCCCGCAGCATTTGAGGACGATGAAGGCATGATTCATCTCTTGTACAGGGCGGTTGGTAGAGATGGAATCTCTAGGGTTGGTTACGCAAAAAGTAAAGATGGGAAGTACTTTACAAACAGACTTTCATTTCCTATTTTTGAGCCTCTTCGAAGTTACTCTTCTTCTAAAAAATCGGTTCTTGAAGAATATAATCCGATGATGTATGTATCTGGAGGAAGTTGGTCTGGGTCGGAGGATCCTAGGGCAGTTAGAATAGGGAAGAGAATATATATGATATATGTAGCTTTCGATGGTTGGAACGCTGCTCGGTTAGCATTGACCTCGATTAGTCTCGAAGACTTTAAGGCAGGCAGATGGGCCTGGAAAAAGCCAATAAAGATTTCTCCACCAAACGAGTATTATAAAAACTGGTTGCTATTTCCAGAAAAAATAAATGGAAAGTTTGCAATAATTCACAGCATCGAACCAAATGTGCTGATAGAGTACGTTGACGACCTTGATTCTCTTGAGGAGAAAAATATTTACAGCCGTCATCCTTACATGCAAAAAGAGCGAGACAAAACTTGGGATACAAAGATTCGTGGTTCAGGGCCACCGCCAGTTAGAACAGAACACGGGTGGTTACTTTTGTATCATGCTACCCAAAAGCATGAGCCTCATAGATACAAAGTCGGGGCCATGCTTCTAGATCTAAAAGATCCCACAAAGGTCCTATACAGGTCAAAACATCCCGTACTTTCACCAGACATGCATTACGAAAATGACGGCAAACCTGGGGTGGTTTATGCCTCTGGGGCAGTGGTGCGTGGGGAAGATTTGTATGTATACTATGGTGGTGCCGATAAGGTGGTCTGTGTTGCCACCACACCACTTAAAAAATTTCTGCACTATCTAATAACAGGAGACACTGAAAATTACGAATTCAAAAAAGCTTAAATGAAAAATAGTAGTAACGAAAAAAACATACTTGAAGTAATCAGAACATTTTATACAGCTGAAGTTTTACTGAAAAAAGAACACGTTCCTGAAAAAGCAGATCAAAAAACACTTGAAGATCATTTAGCAAAAATTAAAACAAAGTCTGACAAAATGTCCAAGAGGCAATTGTTAAAATTTTTTTTTGATAACTGGACTCAAAGGTATGATAATTATATGAATTCTGAATGGGAGTTGAGGGAAATAAATTTGGCGGATTGTGGCGTTTGGCCAAAAATGGGTAATTTGCCGGAAAAATTCACACAAGGAAATCTGTTGGACACCGCTATTTCAGTAGATGAATTATTAGTTGATAGAAATAAGATAACTTACAAAACCAGTAGAGTGCTTTACATTGAAGAGTTGGTTGATACAACAACGACAGTATTAAGTTACATCCCCCCAATTGTCATTGAGGGGGGGGTTATTAGGAATAATAAGTTAAAAGATAAAATGGTTTATAAAAGATGCAAGTACGATATAGATGACGGTAATCACCGAATGGTCGCACTTGCCTTATTAGGAGAAACAAAAGTTCTTGCTTGGGTGGGAAAAAGAATTTATAAAAATAAATTGTTGTATTAATAACCATGTTTGTAGTAAAAAGATACAAAAATAATCCTGTTTTGAATCCTGAATCAAATCACGAGTTTGAGAATTTTGCTTCATTTAACGGAAACCCGATTCAGGTAGGAGGTAAGACTCATTTAATATATAGAGCTCAGTCTATGCCAGAGAGATTTGAGGGTGGTAGTTTTTCTCTTTCAACCATTGGAAAAGCTGAGAGTAAGGATGGAGTAAATTTTACAAACAGAGAGAGATTCATATATCCAGAGCATTCATGGGAGAGATTTGGTTTAGAAGATCCAAGAGTAACTAAATTGGACGGAAAATATTATATTTTTTACACCGCTCTTTCTGCCTATCCTCTAAATGTTCCAGAGGGTATTAAGGTAGGCCTTGCAATAAGTAAGGATATGAAAAAAGTGTCTGAGAAGCACTTGGTTACTCCATTTAATGCAAAGGCTATGTGTCTTTTCCCAGAGAAAATAAATGGCAAATATGTAGCAATACTTACAGTAAATCCGGATAGGTTGCCGACCCATATTGCCATGGCTGAGTTTAAAAAGCTTGAAGATATGTGGGATCCTAAATATTGGGATAAGTGGTATAAGGAATTAGATAAGCACATTTTTATCCATGGGGATGATAACGAC
>JBAQWP010000049.1:0-5395 GCA_049298975.1 Minisyncoccia bacterium | reverse complement strand
CTCTTGGATTATTATATATTTTAAAATATCTAACAAATTGAGCAGATGTTAATCTATTTTGCCAAGGAAATTGACGGTGTGATATTCTCCTGAATTCACTTGTTATATTTATTCCATTCCCATATACAGGCCATGCACTATTTTCAAAACTTTTCATTTTATTAATCGCACCAGCAAAGTAGCTCCATTTATTTAGTTTTTTTCTGCCGATAATTGATTAGTCTCACCATTAACAATCATTTCTCTTGCTAAGAGAGCCAATTCCCATTCATAGACACCTCTACTTGGGACATTAATTGCACGTATAACACTTTGGTCTACCTCAATATCTCTTGGGAAAGGATTGCCAAATTGAAAATTGTTTACGTACGTCCATATTACGTATAATGCATTCTCAATAGAAACTTTTCTTAGATGGTTTCTTAAGGGCTTATATATTTGGTATAGTCTTTCGTCCTTAATTCTCATTAGGTATTTATCATACTTATTGGGTCTAAAGTCAATCTAAAAATTGATAGATTTGGAATATAAGGAGTCATTCTCGTTTTCATAATCTCAGTTCGAACATCCTCCAGTACTCCGCACAAACTAATCCCCGTTAGGGGATTTTTGCGTCCGGGAGTAAGCTCTGGGAGAGCCTTCGTGGGGGCTCGAAAAGGTCTCCAGATATTTTATGAGCTAGCGAAATAAAATATCGGAAACTTGTACAGAATCTGTAAGACTCGAGTCCCTCCCGGCGCATTAATAATAGCCTTGACTTGCAAGGTTATTTTTCTGTTAGTTTAGTTGAGTTGGAAATGTGATATATTATTTTGTATGAAATTAATTACTTTAAATACATGGGGTGGGAAACTATATGAGCCACTTATCCAATTTATCAAGGATAACAAAGATGTAGACATTTTTTGTTTCCAGGATCTACTTTTTGGCACTGAGCCAGTATTTAGTCCAATTGAGAAGGGAAGAATAAATATTCATAATGAAATAAAAAATATTCTTACGGATCATGAAAGTATAATTTCTAGGGAACCAGAACATTCTTTTATAAATGGTGAGATGCTTCCAGAGGATATCGGGTCAGGTAAGGCAGTATTTTATAAAAAAAATTAAAATTACTAGAACATGGAGGTTTTGATGTATCCGACAAAAATCTAACTGATGGGATGGTTAGCAGTAAGTGTCAGTGGGTAAGGTTAGATATTGGTTCAAAAGATATAACTATTTTAAATTTGCATGGACTTTGGCAAAGAGGGTCTAAGAAGCAAGATACGGAGGAAAGACTTGAGCAATCAAAAAGGATTTATGGTTTTATGAGTAGTTTGGAAGGGTCAAAGATTCTAGCTGGTGATTTCAATATGGTTCCTAATGGCAAATCAATATCTATACTTGAAAAGGATATGGTCAATCTAATAAAAGAGTATAAAGTTGAAACTACAAGAAGTGTACACTACAAGCGTGGAGAAAAATTCGCTGATTATATTATTGTTTCAAAGGAAATTAAGGTAAATGATTTTAAGGTGCTGCCAGATGAGGTTTCTGATCATTTGTCTTTGTATTTAGATTTTGAGTAGAGAGAGTCTTCTAAAAGGTGACTAATCCTGAACCTTTTGACTCACCTTACTTTTCATAAGTTCAGTTCTCAAACCTTCTAATATTTTGCACTTGCATTTATCGTTAAATTGTATTACTCTGTACCAACTATGTCACAAGATAGATTGATACCACTTAGAAACAAACAGTCCGGGGAGGTATACTGGACTACTAAAAATAAGAAGAAAGTCGAGAGAAAAATCGAGCTTAAAAAGTACTCTAAAAAACTTAGAAAGAGAGTAGCTTTCAAAGAAACTAAGAAGTAAAAAAACTCGCCACATAGGCGATTTTTTGTTATATTAGCTCCTACGGGAGATTAGTTAAGTGGTATAACTACGGCCTCCAAATCCGTTGTCAGAGGTCCGATTCCTCTATCTCCCGCCAAGTCGTGCGTAGCACGAGATGCGTCGTTTAAGCTTGATATAATTAGACTATGAAAAAAGAACTCCTTGTCCCTCTTACAGAATTCTACAAAATTGAGCATCAAATTCCTTATACGTACGTAATTCAAAAAGAAGGGCAATATCTATACTACTTTGGGTCAAAACATTCTTTTGATTCGGAAAATCCTCAATTCGAAGAGATCAGGAATTTTTTTAATGATTTCGTAAGTCACACAACAAGAGAAAATAGCATTGTTCTCGTTGAGGGAGGAGAACGACCTATTGCTAAGTCCGAAAAAGAAGCAATTAAAGAAGGAGCGGAAATGAATTTTGTTACGTATCTTGCGAGCAAAGCAGAGCGGCATGTTACTTCTCCAGAAATTCCAGATCAGAAAAGATTTGAATTATTGCATGAACATTTTTCAAAAGAAGAGATTGCTTACTATTGTTTTATACAAGTATGTTGGCAATGGAATACTATCGAAACAAATACAGATTTTAAGAAATACATTCAAGTTTTTTTAGAAAATAATAAAAAGAAAAGTGGTTGGGATGATATTGATTTCTCGTACGAGAATATGATACATATTCATGAACGACTTTTTAGCACACAATTTGATCCGAGAGATAAAGACTTCCTAAGTTCAATTCTAGATCCTCGACTTGAAACATCAATAATAAATAAAATATCAGCTTATGATGATTCGGTTTTAAGAGATAATTACATACTTGATGAAATTGATAAGTATTGGAAAAAAGGATTAAGTATATTTATTATTTACGGTCATAGTCACACGGTAATGCAGGAACCTGTGCTACGAAGTCTGGAATAACTTTTGTCACTATTTAGTCTGCACGAGACCCTTCGACAGTAGCTTCCAGAAAGTACTAAATGAACTTACTGGGCAATGCCGACTAAGGTTCTAACACGAGACGGCCCGCAGAGTATTATTTTCTAATAGTTTTTCTGATTCTTTCTAGGTCTTCTATCGTATTTATAGGAATCCATTTTTCGGTTACAACTGCCCTGACCGGGTATTCTTTTTTTTGCTCTAAAATAGTTTGGGGAAGACCTAATTCTCCGCCATATACTACGACCCCAGGATGATCAAATATTTTTGAGTCCAGAACGTATACACCAGTGCCCACCATCGCGCCAGAAACTTTCTCTTCTTCAGTTTGTTTGCTAAATCCATCAATATACTCTTCACTGTCAGTTTGAACATTATAGTAGTTTGGCATAATCATTTTCTGAACTCCAAAACTTCTAGGAAACTTTAGATATTCTGTAAGTTCCAGTTTGTCATGTATGTCATCAGAGTTAAGTACCATAAATCTTTCCTCGTCTTGAATCAGATCTTTGACTGAAAGTAGTGCTCCATACGTACCTTTTTTATTACCTTGCATTACGTATGATATTTTTTTATTACCAAAATTATTTCCTAGGTACTCAATTATTTTTTCTTTAAGATAATCCACTACAAGTATTACTTCATCTATTTCATCTGGTAGGGAAGATAGAACATAGTCGATAATTTTTTTACTCCCTAGATCGATTAGGGGTTTAGGCATTGTTGCTGTGAGAGGTCTCATTCGTGTTCCTTCACCTGCAGCTAGTATTATGGCTTTCATTTTATACATAATAATTTCAGATTGGTTTTTAGGCAACGGAAAAGGGGACCGATGGTGTTTCGGCCCCCTTCTTACAAACGAAGAACTGAGAGGAGTTCACGGTCTCTAATCCCTAGTGAGGGACACTCAACAGGTCTAGAGAGAGGCGTAGGGACCTCAGATACCAGGCGAGAGTTGTGAGGTACCAGGCGAGGATCGTGGATGCTGTTAAGGAAGGTGAGAATCATTCTCAGGTGTGCCAGTAGGAATACATCTAGCATCAGTTTTAATTCACCAGGGCAGATGAGACGTACTTCCTCGGTTTCAGGTGAGGTGAATCCCACTGCAGACTCTATGTCACTTGGTTCACAGCGTAAAAGTCTAAGTCCACTTAAATCGAACTTACCCGGCTGGTTCTTTATTGGTTTCCTTTGAATGAAATCTGATACATGTTCGAGTCTGTAGGCGTATAAGCCAGTCTCTTCTCGCACCTCTCTTATTGCGGCCAGAATTGGCGACTCATTATCTACTTCGTCTATTCCACCTCCCGGAAGTCCCCAGGTATGTTCACCAAGGTCTCTGTCGTAAGCATCCTGCCTATGTTTTACCACAAGGATTTTCCCATCGGGAGAAGCAGGCACAACAAAAACTGCTATTGGTTTCAATTTTGACTCCTTCTTCAATAACTTTACTATTTTTCTGGTTTTCTAGTCAAAAATTTACTAACTAAGGTTTCTGTAGCCTTGTCATTGGGGTTGAACCAGTTTATGGACTTATCTCTCTTAAACCAAGTCATTTGTCTTTTAGCATAGTGCCATATTTCAAATTGCAATTTCTCAATCATTTCATCTTTTGAAATGGTAATACTACCACTGCTCGCTTTTAGCGGTTGTTTGTTTTGGAGATACATGGCTAGGTAACGGTATTCTAGACCAAGTTCGTTCATACGTTTATATGACAAACCTTTTTTGTGGAGGTTAACAGCTTCTTGGATCATACCCCCAGAAATTCTTTTTTTAAGTCTTTTATTTATATTTTCTCGCAAAATTTTATCATCAAGCTTCAGTCCAATGTTTAGAATTTCGAATTTTGGTTTTTGGATTTTAATACTCGGAACTCTTCCGAGTTTTTTAGCTATTTCTATTGCCCGTATTAGTCTTACGGGATTGTTAACATCAATACTTTTCAGTATATTTGGGTCTAATTTTTTTAAGATATTGCATAGCTCACTTGCAGTTTTGTTTTCTAATTTCTCTCGCAACTTTTTGTTAGGTAAAACTTCAGGCAAGATAATTCCTTTTGTAACTGCATCAATATAGAATCCTGTGCCGCCACAAATAATTGGGAGCTTGTTTCTGGAAAAAATTTCTAGAATTTTCTTGTTCGCAAGTTTCTGCCATTTCGCAATATTAAAATTTGTTTTTGGACTAGCTATATCTAAAAGATGGTGGGGAATTCCACACATTTCTTTCTTGGTGATTTTTCCAGTACCAATATCAAGTCCTTTATAAACTTGTCTTGAGTCAGCAGAAATAACTTCGCCATTAAATTTTTTCGCTAGCTTTACCGCCAAGTCACTTTTGCCAGTTGCGGTTGGTCCCAGTATGACAAGTACTTTTTGGCTTGATTTTTTCATGTTAATGATACAGACTGTACAACGGACATAGCTCAATTTCAAGGGGGTTGGGGATGATAACACCTATTTTGGTCAGGTTGCCTGGTTTCAGAAATGATCAAGTCAGTAAGGGATTACTTAGATCTATTAAGGATACTAAGGCGCATTATTCGGGATCTCCCATAGTTACTCATAA
>JBAQWP010000048.1:0-6021 GCA_049298975.1 Minisyncoccia bacterium | reverse complement strand
AACAAGGTTAAACACAGCCAAAACTAGATTTATAAATACGATATAAGAAAATGGCTCAATAAGGCTAGCAAATAGTCCTAGTCTAATTAATAAACCAAAGATAAACGCTATGGAAATGTTCGAAAGTGGTCCAGCTAGAGCCACCAAAGCCTCACCCCATTTCTGATTTCTTAGGTTATAGGGGTTAAATGGGACTGGTTTTGCCCAACCAATAACCATTGGTGAGCCAGAAAGGATAAGAAGCCCAGGTAAGATGATCGAGCCCATAAGATCTACATGCGGAATTGGGTTAAGAGTTAGTCTGCCTGCGTATTTTGCGGTCTTGTCACCCTGCATATAAGCCGCATAACCATGAGAAACTTCATGGATTATGACCGAAAATATGAAAATAATGATAGGGAAAATGTTTAAAATACTCATATTGCAATAATGTATGTTACATGGTAGCATAACTCTCGTTATGAAAAAATGCATTGTAACAGGAAAAACTTCGCAAATGGGGGGTGGTTACTCAAACAGAACTAGAGCAACTCAGTTCAACCCTACTGGCACAAGAAGAAGATACCCAAACCTCCAAAAAAAGAGGATCTACATTCCTGAACTTAAAAAATCTATTAGTCTTACTCTTTCTACTGATGCAATAAAAACCATTCAAAAAAATGGCGCATTTTCTACCCTAAAGAAAGCAGGCGTAATATAATTATATTTAATTGACCGAGACGATACTTAATTCGCCTCGGCCATTTATCAACTAATTTTTTCTATACGTCTCAACCACGTAGGAACAAAGTGAGGTAAGTCAACTTTACTTCTTACCTCATCAACAACTACTCGAGAAAGGGAGAAGTCCGTGTTTCCAGGATTAACAGTTGCTGGAAGCATGAATCTTTTAGCACGCTCTACTGCCGATTCATCTGAATCTGCATCGAATCTAAATTCCCGAGAATCATCCTTCCATAAGGGTTCATCTTCGGATATCCCAAAGGAACGTTTGGTCCAAGTCAAAACATATCTCATTAGCACCCCCATGTTAGGATAACAAAAAAACCTTACAACTTACAACCAACCACGACTTCTCTTAGATTTTTATTTTCAGATGTAAATATCTTTCCGTCTGACTTGAAAAAAATTGAGCCGTTGTTACAAGTGCTATAAGTAGGCACTCTTAACTCTTGAAGTGTATCGAGTGTTTCCTTGTGAGGATGGTTATAGTCATTATTTAAACCAGAAGAAACAACTGCCCATTTGGGAGACACTGTTTTCACATATCCAAAGGTAGATGAAGTTCTTGATCCATGATGACCAACTTTTAGAATAGTGGATGCTAGTGTGGAACTTGCAACTTTGTTTAGAAGATGTGTTTCTATTTTTGCAGTGGAATCACCCTGAAGCATTACACTCGTTTCTCCATAAATAAGTTTCATAACTATAGAGCCATCATTTGATAAAAGACCTGACACATCCCGGTCTGGGAAAAGGACTAAAAGATACGCTCCCCCACCTAGATCTATCTTTTGGCCAGTTCTTGCCAACATTTTGGGAATACCTTTTTCAGCGATTTTGTCTTCAAACACTTTGTATGCAGAATATTTATTTGTCGTACCTGGCTCTAAAAGAGCATCTACTTTATATTTGTCTAAAAATGAAATAAATCCTTCATAATGATCTGCATCCGGATTTGTAACAACCAAAAGATCTACATGCCTGTCATACCAAGGCATTACATCACTTATTACTTTCGCTAAGTTTCTGTTGGGACCACCATCGACTATTACCTGGACTCCTGTCGGTGATTCTATATATAGTGCATCACCTTGACCCACGTCCAAAACAACAAACTTTAAAATCCCATTTCTGCTTTCATGAAAAACCGAACTCCAAACTAAAATGCTGGTAACAATAAGCGACAAAAGTATGTACCATTTAAGGTACTTACCTATATGTGAGACAGCCTTCTGCATGTGCTATAGTATACACATTAGAAATTTGAAAATCTCTCACTCCCTGTTTTCGTTTTGGGAGCACGCATAATTTTGGGGTCAAAATTTGCTCGCTCTCCCACCGTCGCGGTCCGAGAGTCTCCCAAAACAAAAACAGTTCATCGAGATTTTAATACAAAAAAATAATGAAACCATTTGAAGAAAAGAAATTTAATATCGGTGAACTAAAAGGCATCTCTGCGAAAACTGTTGAGGAGCATTTGAAACTATATTCTGGTTATGTAAAAAACTTAAACGGAATATTTACTCAGCTTGGCGATTTGATGGTGGACTCAACAAAGAATGCTTATCTTATTGGGGAACTACACAGAAGAATTGGTTTTGAGTTTAACGGTATGAGAAATCATGAAATATATTTTGATTTACTTTCTGATGGAGCTAAACCTCTTCCAGAAAATTCTGAATTTAAAAAGGCGATCGAAAAGCAAGCGCCATCTTTGGATGTGGCAATGGCAGGCTTCAAAACTCTTGCCATGACTCGCGGTATTGGTTGGGCAATTCTTTACTGGGATAAACAATCAGACCAACTAGTTCCTGCCTGGATCGACGAACAACATTTGGGACAACTCCAAGGATGCACACCTATTATCGCCTTGGATATGTGGGAGCACTCGTTCGTGGCCGACTATCAACCAAGTGGCAAGAAACAATACGTTGAGGATTTCTTTGTAAACTTAAACTGGGAGAAAGTAGAGAAGAATTTTTTGGAATAAGTATGTATTGACTTTTTAATTTAAGTTTGTATTATTTAAATCTGAAGCCGGTAATTCCCCGGCAACAAAAAGGGACAGATGACTGAACATATGATGCAATCCCTTGCGCGCAAGGGAGCAGAGATTCGAATCCCTCAGATTCTAGGGGAGCTCGAATCGCTCTACTCCACCTTCCCTGAGCTCCGGCCGGTGGGTAAGTACACGCCAACCAAGAAAGTCAGAAGTGGGCGACCCAGCTCAAGTTGGTCGCCAACTCAACGCGCCGAAGCCTCACATCGCATGCGGATGTATTGGGCCAATAGGCACGCCGAAGCCAAGCATCTCAAGAAGTAGTTCCCACCGGCTAGAATCCACCACGGATCCTAGCCGGTCTTAATTTATATAAAATAAAAAATATAAATAAATAAATTATCACGAGTATTGGAAACGAAAACGATGGTAAATTCATATACCCAAAAGGAACTATTGAGCCCACGTGAATTACAAAAAGTTGATACCACAAAAGACTGTGAGTAAAGAGTGCAGGAATGAAAGCAAGATAAATTGAAACCAAACCTAGCATGCCAGTAAGAAAGCCAAGAAACATGGTTGTTGGAATTGTCCCTAAAATTAATACGTTAACTGGAAGTGAAACCAGCGAAAGTAGTCCAGTGTTATAAACCAGAAAAGGAAGTACTGTAAACTGAGTTGCTACTGTGCTTGAAACAATTTCTCGCAGACCAAACCTCTCTGTAACCCATCCAAAATATTTTTCAAAAATTGGTGCCACAAAAATTATCCCGATTGTTGCGAGAACTGAAAGTTGAAATGATGGATCGTAGACAAGCAACAGTGGGTTGGGAGCAAGCATGAGGACGATAGTAAAACCCAAGACTCTGTTTGCTTTGTAATCTCTATTAAACTGTTTTGCAAACAAAGCAACTAAGACCATTATAGATGCTCGAGTTGCTGATGCACCTCCCCCCGAAAGAGCCGTAAACAGAACCACACTCACTGCCCCCACAGAAAATGAGAGGTTATTCGGCAAAAAACTGAATAAAGACATCATATTCTTGGCAACGATTGCAATGTTGTAACCAGAGAGAACCACAATGTGTGAAACACCTGTTTTTTGAAATTCTGTAAGCAAATCCTTCCCAAGAGATTGTTTACTGCCGAGGAGAAGTCCACCGAGAAGACTAGACTCAGGCTCTGGCAATGCTTTTGATATAGAATCGGTAAAAGCTTGTTTAACTCTGAATAACAGTGACTTAACAGGATTACCGTTACCCGAAGAGAGTAGTTCTAACTTGGCAAAACGACTTGTGTACCATATGCCTCGCACACGTAAGTAACCTTTGTAATCAAAAACTCTACCATCTTCATTTGAAAAGTTTTTCGGTTCTTCAAGAGTTAAATTCATTCTGACCTTATCTCCATAAAAATATTCTGGATACATCGGGACTGAAACTAAAATTTTTTCATTAATTTTAGTTTCAGTAAAAAAGTCAGGGGTGTGGGTTAACTTATTTATCTCCACAGTTAATTTTGTATTTTTCTCACGAACATCAGGTTCGTCTACAACTATACCTTCTACTATTATTTTTTTGTTTGCGAAATTTTCAAGACTGGATTTTTTATACAAATCAGAAAAAGTAATCCTAGCAACTCCAAAAAGTAACGCTAAAATAAAAATGGAGAGAATAGTTAGATGTAACTTTTCTTTTCCTGAAAAAAGCCTTCCGTAACCAAACAAAAGCACTGACAATAAAAGTATTGCAAAAAGCAGCCAAGAAGAGAGGTGAACAAAAGAGCCAAGGGCAATGCCAGAAAGAAACCCGATAACAGCCGAGTAAATCATGGCCACACTCTACTTAAATATTAAAAAGATACAAGTATAGAAAATTTCTCTTCCTCACTCATATCTTTTTTCATCAACAGAATATTTTGCTGGTGCAAAATTTCTTTCTACTCACCTCTTCACGGGTTCCGTAGATGATGAAAAAAATTATGAGTTCGACGAGTTTTAATCTGCAAATTCCGAAATGATATTTTGCTCATCCTCTGGTGAAACAGATTTTTTATATTTTGCACCTGATACGCCCTCTACTCTTTTTTTACATTCATCCCAAGTTTTATGAACTTTTATTTCACCATCCACCATACTTAAATATGACCAAGCTTTGCTTTTACTTTTCTTTGGTTTTTCTTCGTCACCTGAAATAATCTTCGAAATATCTACTCCGTATCTTTGACTACTACCGGTATATAAAATTACAGGACTTCCATCTGCATAGGAAGTTGCAATAACATCACATCTTTCATTCCCTGGTGTGCCACTATGACCCTTAACTAATTTCCAGTGAATAACTTTCTTGGTGGTTTCTTTTGTAAGGTTCAGCCACAAGTCTTTGTTTTGAACTGGATCTTTAGTACTCGTTATCCAACCATTTCTCTCCCAACCCTTTACCCAACGTGTGATACCGTTTATCACATACGCTGAGTCAGTGTGAATAGTTATTTCTTTTTCGAGATTTTCTTTTGATATCTTATGCAAAGCTTCAATTACCGCAGTAATTTCCATTCGGTTATTGGT
Organism: Minisyncoccia bacterium; assembly: GCA_049298975.1. GTDB lineage: Bacteria > Patescibacteriota > Minisyncoccia > Phycocordibacterales > DATDWN01 > C7867-006. The sequence continues at coordinate 733 of JBAQWP010000048.1, read as the reverse complement.
GGTCTCGTTTTCTCTACCCCCAAGTTCAAAAACAATATTTTCATCAGCAACAATAGCTCCCCAACCACCAGGCCCAGGATTTCCTCTCGACGATCCATCTGTAAAAACAGTTATCATTCTTTTATTATACAGAAATATGGGAAAGCAAGAAAACAACCACACTTAGTGTGGTTGTTTTCAAAATATAATAGTTCCTACTTTTTATTTAAATTTTACACTTTCGCTCTTTTGAGCTCATCAGTTACGATACACATCGTAAGAGTGTGGGATCCTTGCCGAAGGGATCCCTATTCAGTTCTGGCGAACTGGTTTGTTAACCTGGCATATATCCTCCAACGTGGATGCGATGAGTATACCTCAACTATTAACCGTGCGAGTTAGGGATTTCTCGCACAATCCCTTACTTTTTTTCTGTAAACACCTGTATTCTGGGAGATTTGCCCCCACGCACAGTATATTATTGGACTATTTTGAGCCAGTTTTATTTGCTCCAGGCTAGTACCATACCTGTATGTTTGATATACTATCACACTATGTACGAGTTTGTCAAGCTCTATCACGATTTCATATTGAATAATCCAGAAAATATGGCTTAAAATATAGATATATTTAGTAAATGACCTCCTCCCCGCACTCCTCTGGTTACAGAGTCGTACGGGGTTTCGGGATGCAAGGGTTCATGAGAATCAGAAGCGATGAGTGGTACCGTGGTCTTTCTTGCCTTGGTTAGCAA
>JBAQWP010000047.1:0-21043 GCA_049298975.1 Minisyncoccia bacterium | reverse complement strand
AGGTATGACTACGCTTTGATATCCATGTTTTGATCTTAGTTCCCATATATATTCATCTAGTTTTTGTCTGATCGTTGTACCTTTTGGTGTCCAAAGTGGCAATCCCGATCCAACGAGATCAGAAAAGGTAAATAAATCTAATTCTTTGCCTAGAACTCTATGATCATTTTTATCTAATTTATTTTCTTTTTCATCCATAATGCATAAGCATACCACAATTTTTTATTTTGGATTAAGAAATAAATATTGATTTATATTTTTAAATGTGGCATTATTTTAAATGGAGGTGGGTCATGCACGGTGCTCAGAATCTAGTAGACGACATACACCATGAAGTGGAAGATTCCTTCGCGTGGATCGCGAAAACTATCATCCGTGGTGTGGCACTGTTCTTCATGTTCTGTGCCGGTACAGTGGTGATTGCTGGTTATTTTGAGGGATCAGGATGGCTCATGCTGAGCTGTCTTGCTCCGCACACGATCGGTGTTCACCTGTGGCACCTGTGGTGTGACACCGAGGATAGTTGATATGTTTTTTCTTTGAGCCACCCACATCTTGTAGGGTGGCTCTTCGCTTTTATTCCATTAGTTTTATCTTATCCACCAGGATAGATTTTTGGCCATCGCGCACCGAAACCGTACCTTTGATCACTACACAATTTTCTGTGATAAATAAGTCGCTATTTTCTTCAGTAATAATTTTTGGAAAGGCCACCGCCTCTATTGAGTCCGTCAGATCAGAAATTTTGATAAAATACATTTTCTCACCCTTTTTAGTCATAACTGGGCGAAGCTCCTCTATTATTCCTCCGATAACAACCACAGCTTTTTCCTTTAAGGTTTCTTTCACTTTTTTAATGTTTACTTCTCGATTCTCAAGTTTATGTTTGTATGTGTCCAATGGATGTCCGGAAATGTATAGTCCAAGAAGATCCTTTTCCCACATGAGTTTATCAGCTTGTGAAGCTTTAACAGCATCTTCTAGGTGGATCTCCGTAGCTTTTACTTGAGTACTTGAGAACAATGAACTTTGGTCGCCTGTGTCCTGGCGTTCTTCTTTGTTGAATTGGAGAATTCTGTCTAAGTTATGAAGAAGAAGGTTTCTATCACCAAAAATATCCATTGCACCAGTTTTGATAAGTGACTCGAGAGACTTTTTGTTCAAATTTTTATCTTTTATTCGTTTTAGAAAATCTGACAGGGAAGTGAATTCTCCATTTTTCTTTCTCTCTTCTACAATACTATGTGCTATGCCTTCACCAAAGTTTTTTATCGTAGTAAGTCCAAAGCGAATTGTGTCTGCTTCATATCCGTTCTTCGCTTTCACCACACCGAAACCTTCAAAAGACTTATTTATATCCGGTGGTAAAACAGGTATCTGCATTCTTTTACATTCATTGATTATTTCGGAAATCATTTCAACATCTCCTGACTCAGCAGTGAGAACTGCAGACATGTATATTGCAGGGTAGTTGGCCTTCATGTATGCAGTTTGGTATGCAACTTTTCCATAACTTGCCGCATGAGCTTTATTGAAACCGTAACCTTGAAATGGTTCAAATAATTTCCATATTTCTTCAGCTTTTTCCTTAGATATTTGAGAATTTTCAATACAACCATTAACGAATACTTCATGCTGCTCCGCCATTTCCTTCGGAATTTTTTTCCCAATAGCTTTTCTTAATTTGTCCACAGTTTTCCAGGTGTAACCAGCAAGTTCCATGGCAGTCATCATAATGTCTTCTTGATAAACCAAAATTCCGTAAGATTCCTCCAGAAATTTTTTCATTTTTGGGTGTAAGTAAGTTACTTTTTTACCTTGTTTCCTGGCGATATATTCCGGAATATTTTTCATTGGTCCAGGACGATAAAGTGCAACCATTACATTGATATCTCGAATTTCAGTTGGCTTTAGTTGTTTCAAAAACTGAGTCATAGCATCGCCGTTTAATTGAAAAAGTCCAACAGTTTCTCCTCGAGCCAGCATTTCAAAAGTTTTTTTATCATCTACGGGGACATTTTCAATATCAATATCTATGCCTTCAATTTTTTTAACTCTTTTTACTGCATCAGCAAGTATCGACAAGTTTCTTATTCCCAAGAAATCAAATTTTAATAGTCCTACACCGTCTTCTCCAACCGAGTGCATGTCATACTGAGTAATGATTTTATGCTGTCCGTTTTCACTGCCTTTAGTATCGTACTGAAGTGGCACATAGTCAGTCAGGGGTGTTGGTGCCATAACTACACCTGCGGCATGAACAGAGATGTGTCTAGCACAACCCTCTATTTTTTTTGCCATGTTTATTATTTTTTTTACATCATCCTCTTCCTTGTATCGACGCTTTAGTTCCGGCTCTTCATTAATCGCTCGATCGATGGTCATTGGGAATCCTTGCTTACCCATTGGAATAAGTTTCGAAATAGAATCACCAAGACTGTATGGATAACCGAGCGCCCGAGTTACATCTCTCACCGCACCTCTTGCGGCCATAGTTCCAAATGTTCCTATTTGAGCTACTTTATCTTCGCCATATTTTCTCTTTGCATATTCAATCATTTCATCACGTCTCGTGTCAGCAAAATCCATGTCGATGTCTGGCGCTGATGGTCTGAAAGGGTTTAAAAATCTCTCGAAGGGTAAATTATACTCAATAGGGTTTACGTTAGTAATTCCAGAAAGATAGGTGACAAGCGAACCCGCAACGGATCCTCTAATAGTTGTTAGGATTCCATTTTCATGAGCAAAGCGAAGAAGGTCTGACACGACAAGAAAATATGGTGCGTAACCCTTGTCTTTTATAATATTTAACTCATATTCCATTCTCTCTTTTATTTCTTCTGTTTTCTTTAGATTTCTTTTATTTATTCCTTCCTCTGTGATTCGACGAAGTTCGTCGTCGTGGGAAAGACCGCTTTCGACTATGTAGTTCGGGAGAGACCATTTACCGATAGCAATCTCAAGGTTGCATCTATCCACAATTTTCTGAATATTTTGTAGAGCCTCAGGAGTTTTTTTGAAGTATTTTTCAGCTTCTTTTGGTGAGATGAATGAAAAATTTTCTTCCTTAAATTCTAACTTTTCGTCATTTTGCGATGCAACAGCAATAAGTGTTTGCCTCGCCTCACGATCTTCAGGATGTAAGTAATAAACATCATGAGTCGCCACGAGCGGTGTTTTAGTTTCTTTCGCAAAGGCCACCAATTTGTCCATAGTCTCCTCGTGGTTTTTAATTTCCGGATGATGGGTTATTTCAAAATAGAAATTTTCTTCGCCGTTTTTATTAAAAATACTTTTGTACCAGTCCAATCTCTCTTTTGCTTGAGATTCATTTGATAACATTATTGATTGTGTAATATCACCAGCGATAGAAGGGGATATCGCGATGAGTCCCTCGGAATATTTTTGGAGTAATTCCTTATCAATTCTTGGTTTATAGTAAAAGCCTTCAAGATGCGCGTAGGTGACTAACTTAATAAGATTTTTGTAGCCCACATCGTTTGTGGCGAGTAGTACTAGTCGATATCTTTCCTTATCGATTGATTGTTTTTCGTGTCTGCCACGGTAAGCAACATAAGCATCTATCCCAATAATTGGTTTAACCCCTTTCTTTTTACACTGGATATAAAACTCTATTGCCCCATAGAGGTTACAGTTGTCAGTTAAGGCAAGCGCTGTCATGCCATTTTTTTTAGCCTCATCAATCAGGTCTGGGATTTTTGGTAATGCATTAAGAAGAGAATAGTGACTGTGGGTGTGAAGGTGGGTAAAGGTTGTTTTAGGCTCTTGCATAAAGTCATTATAGCATTTGATATGTCTTGAAATAAGTTGACCAAATGCTAATTTGTTATAATGTGTTGTTAGAGGGGTAATTTAGACGCAAACTCTTGGGTGGGTGTTGCGGTGCTGTTTGCGTTAAGATACTTCTGCTTCTTGTACGCATAAGTCGGAATTCAGATACCCTTAGGAGGACAGAATGAATGGTTGGTTGATTTTTGCAATTGCTGTGGCTCTCTTGATTTTGTACAATTACCTCCGGCCGAAAATCTGGGGGGAAAGTCCTTCAAAGAAACACAATTCACTACGGGATCGCGACTAACACTCTGAGGTCGCCATGTATCACACATACACGGCGACCTCTTTTTATTTATGTAATAATTACTATGTGAAATATATTGTTGGAATAGATGAGGTGGGAAGAGGGCCACTAGCTGGACCAGTAACGGTTTGTGCTGTTTGTTGTAGTGTTTCTGAATATAGGAAACTAAAGAGACTGAAGTCTCTTCCTAAGTCCGGTCTGGATAGTAAAAAAATCAAATCTCAAGATCGAAAAAAATTTGAACACATCCTAAAACACATAGGAATTTCCTATGTAGTGAGTCATGTTTCAAATAAGGTTATAGATGAGAGAGGAATTTCATATGCAATAAACCTAGCAATATCTAAAAATCTAAAAAAACTATTTATTTTATATGAGACTCAAGTCTTGCTTGATGGGGGACTTAAGGCGCCCAAGGAATTTATACATCAAAAAACAATAATAAAGGGAGATGAGAAGGAAAAAATAATAGCTTGGGCATCTATTTTAGCAAAAGTATCCAGAGACTCTTTGATGGCAAAACTTCATAAAAAGTTTCCTGAGTATGGTTTGGATACTCACAAGGGATATGGAACTAAAAAACATAGAGATGCAATTAGAAAATATGGGTTAAGTACAATCCATAGAAAAACTTGGATACACATTGACTAAATTTAAAATGGATGTTATTTTGGCTTATTAGGTGCCCGACATGTCGTTGGGCTGGAGGAATACAGTCGTGAAAGCTGAAAGGCTTATATACGGCTGGCACTCAGCCGCCGTTATTTACAGAATGTATCTTGAGGACCCTTGGTTCCTTCTGCAGTGGTCCAGATCTCTCTTAAGTGGGTACTCTAGGTTTCCATCACAGCTCAAGTGTCTTGGTGGGGGCAGGAAACATGGTGATGAAAGCCCACTAATAACTCTTGAAAGAGAAGTATGGGAAGAGGCATTTATAACATTAGGAGAGTATGATCCCATCCTTCTAGGAACTGGTGGACAATTGTCTTCGCAGGGAAATCATGCCAAGTTTTCGTTTCTAGTACCGTTTGAACAGATGGAAGGAACTGAGAAAATGAGGCGTGCTAATCAGAGCCTCATTGACGGAACTTCACTTCTGTTTGATTTGGGATTCTATCATTGGAAGGACGCAATACGTCTTTCTACTTTAAGTAACCCTCCTAAATCAAAAAATCCCAAAATCATCCGTGAGGCAACCGAGATGATTCTGGGTCGAAAAGTGAGAAGGTCTGAGCTTACGGGGGTCTAAGAATCAGATCTCCGTAAGCCTGACAAGGCAGCATGACCGGGAAACCGGTTTTTTTATTTGATTTTTTTTCTACAATGAGGTAGTGTATTCCTATTATGGTAGTAAGAATGCGACATACCAAGAGCCAGAGGAACAGAACCAGGTCTCATCACAGACTTGATAAGCCTTCAGTTACCTTGGATACAAATACAAATGTGCCACATTTGAGGCATAGAGCATCTAAGGTAACTGGTCAGTACAGGGGCAGGACCGTTATTGATGTTGCGGGTAAACTTGCCAAGAAAGCTAAGAAGGCAAAAAAGGCTCAGGGTAGATAAAAAACTTTCCACAGGGAGAGTTTTTTTAAATAGGTTGATTTTTTATAGATATCTTCTATACTGTCAGAATAAGTTCTTATGGCAAACAGGCACCTTTCTAGATCAATAGTTTTGCAATCTCTCTTTGAGTGGGATTTTAATTCTCTACCTAAATCAGATTCAGAGAAAGTTTTCAAAAGAAATATAGAGGAGTTCGCTCCGGGCCATGGAGACATGTCTTTCATGGAGAATCTTTATAATGGAATTTTAGATAAACAGAAAGATATTGACCTTATTATCGAAAAAGCTGCACCGGATTGGCCAATAGATAAGATAAGCGTGATGGATAGAAATATTTTGCGTCTTGGACTTTTTGAATTGATTTTTTCTGATAGAAATCAAGTTCCACCTAAAGTAGCTATAAACGAAGCAATTGAACTTTCAAAATCATTTGGAGGTGAAACATCTAGCAAGTTTGTAAATGGTGTTTTGGGAGCAGTATACAAAGAACTAGGTGAGCCAGGTAAAAACGAAACATCAAAAGATAAAAAAAATCAGCCAGTAATAAAAGAGGATTTGGCTGGGGCTGTTGTCTATGCAAAGGATGGTGAGGATATTTATCTAGCACTTGTTCATGATGTTTTTGGCAGGTGGACTCTTTCGAAAGGTAAGATCCAGCAAGGCGAGAGTATAGAGCAGGGTACTGTCCGAGGTGTAAAAGAAGAGTTGGGTTTAGATATTGATATAAAAGAAAAGCTAGGGGAGAACGAGTACATTGCATATCATCCTGAGAACGGAAAGACGAAAAAGCATGTAACTTACTTTTTGGCAGAAGCACCATTTATAGATTTGGTAAAAGAAGACAAGGGCGGTCTGGATGATGCAAGGTGGTTTAAACTTGCGGATATACTTGACCTAAATTTTTATAATGATATTCTGCCTATTGTTACCCAAGCCATAAATATATTATTAAAAAAGGAGGATAAATAAAATCTCTTTCTCTCATATCATTTTTAGAGTACGCATAATTTCTGGGCTAGAAATTTGCTCGCTCTCGGCCCGTCGGCCTCCGAGAGTCTCTAAAAATAATATGAGTCAACGAGATTTTTAAAATCATGCAACCAGATTTAATAGAATTTCAAAAATCGATAGGAATAACTTTCAATAATAAAAAGCTTTTAGAACAAGCCTTTATTCATCGTTCCTATATAAACGAAAACAGACAGTCAGGTTTAGAGCATAACGAGAGACTGGAGTTTCTTGGTGATGCAGTTTTAGAACTTGCTATCACAAATTGGTTGTTTCAAAACTATACGGATAAACCAGAGGGTGAGCTAACTGCTTACAGGTCTGCTTTGGTAAATGCAGATACTTGTGCGAACATTGCCAAGAAGATTGAAATGGAGGGACTCATGATGCTTTCAAAAGGAGAAAGTAAGGATAAGGGTAGAGCTAGGCAGTATATTTTAGCAAATGCGCTGGAGGCGCTTATCGGTGCGATTTATTTGGACCAGGGGCTAGAGTCTGCAACAAAGTTTATTAATGACCACTTCATGCCTCTTATTGACTCTATAATAAAACAGAAAAGTTTTATTGATTCTAAGTCTTTGTTCCAAGAAAAGGCTCAAGAGTTTGACGGGGTCACTCCATCATACAAAACAATAAAAGAAACTGGACCAGATCATGAGAAAAAATTTACAGTCGGGGTTTTTGTCGGTAAAGAACAAATAGCCTTAGGGGAGGGAATTTCTAAACAAGAAGCAGAACAAAACGCCGCCAAAGAAGCGCTATTAAAAAGAGGTTGGAATTGACAATCTGAGTTTAGGTGTTAATAATAGGAAGTGGAGGATTTGATGACAACACGGTACGGAAATTCACGAATTGCTCAGCGTGCTCGGGTTACTATTGGTGAGTTGGAACTTACCAGGATTCCGACGGACAACTCCCCGGACTTTGTTTGTCCTGACGAAGTTCAAAGGCTGAAGTCAGAAGCAGACAAGGAACTCTCGAAAGGTAGGCATTACAGCGCTTACGAAAAAGCTCGGAGAGGAGTCAAAATCTTTTGGGGGGCATATTCCAGGTATTTGTGTGGAACCCCTCTGAGTACCAACTGAAGCCGTTCCACACCCAGGAGCAGACAACATGTCTGCTCCTGTTTCAATATTGACAAAATTAACATAGTATCATAGTATCTAGGCTGGTAGTTAATTGAAAGGAAGGTGTATGTGACTGATGGGGTCAGTGAAAAGTCTGATGTCTATCGTGGTCACTTCGATGAATGCATATCGCATTTCAAGCGTGCATTCGACCGTGAATATCCGCCGAGCTCTCGCAACAGGCTTAAATCTGGAGCGCAGACTATTGCGGATTTCTGCGGTGTCGACTTGACCACCGTAGGTGATTGGCTCGCTTCGGGAGGAACAAAACACCGAATCATAGGTCTATCCTATGTTAGGATGGTCTGCTTCCTTGACTTAAACGGCTACAAGATCATTGAGTTAGAACGTCTTCCGCCTGCAATTCGGAAGTTTGCAGAACTCATTGGTTACAATGTCGTTTCGGTTGATAAGGCCACATCCACTGTCGGTTTTACTCAGCCTGCAGAGTTCTATGCACTGTTGAGAGGAACTCGAACAATAAGTAAAGATCGCGAAAGCAGGATGTGGGGATTCTGGAAACAATTAAGAGAACAACTCGAACATAACAAACGAGAGGCGCTCAAGAAACATCTGATTACCTTTCGTCGTCAACCGGTGTTGGGAGAAACTATTGCGATTTCAGACGCAACCAAGCTGTCTGGGTTATCTCAGACATCTGGACATCGTGTCGTCGCACTTCACCTAATGCATGGTCTTCGAGTCTTACTGGATGAGGGAATTTTTGATTCACTCTCAGAAAGTGAGGCAGAAGAAATGTCGAATGTGGACAAGATGTGCATTGCCCAGATAGCTGCGCACACGAGCGTCCTCGGTGTTCGACTTATGAAGGGAAAGAAGGTGTGACATCATGGAACAGGGAAGCTATAAGGCGATTGTCCAGAGGATATTCGCCGTTGGCAGACACGGGCCATATGCCAAGGCTACTTCTGAAGAACTTGGCAATGTCACATTCTCACTTACTGAATTAGTGTGGAATGAGCGTCGTCAACCTGAGGAAGGAGAGCTTGTCGTTCTTTCAGATGTTACCAAGAAGCGCGCCGGTTGGCGTGCGCAAAGTGGGCGGTTCTACAGACCGTCTGATGAAGTAAAGTCGCAGAAGACAGGAGAAGAGAGATGAAATTCTTGAGAACAGAGACTGTGAACTACGCTGACCTCCGAGTAAACATGTTCGTTCGGGAAGCGTTGGATCATGATCACGCTCTTTACCTTGCCAACTTGATCGACGCTGGTGTTGTGATGAAGGATCGGATTTGGTCCACACCCGACCTTCTGATTATCGACGGGCGCCATCGCAGGGAGGCGTTTGAACTCGCCGGCCATAAGTCTGGGCCTGTCGATTTCTACAAGGTCGATGATGAGGCAGATCTCATTGCGGCTGCCTACAGGGCGAATACAGGTGGTTCCAAGCCACCGACCATTGCCGACACTGAGCACACCATTGGCCTCTTGCTTGAAAAGAGTGTCAGCATGCGTTTGATTGGTGACATGCTGGGACTTCCTGCTAGCATTGCACGCAAATATGCGACTGAAGTTAAGTCGCGTCAAAATCGGGCGAAACTCGTTAAGGCTGCAGCCGCAGTTACTGAGGGTAATACCACAGTGGCAAAGGCTGCGGAACAGTACGAGGTCGATCCCGTCAAGCTCAAAGAAATGCTCACCGGTACCAAGGAGCGTTCAAGGCATGGGAGCAATGGCATCAAAGAGATGCAACGTACCCTCACCAAGCTCTTTCACAGTCTGGGCATGAAAAATGCCAGTCTGTGTAGGAAGATGATTGAGAAATTCGAGGATGGCGACATGTCATCCTCAGAGGTTCTCGAGGTATTTGCTCATCTCGAAAAGCTTCAGAGTGGTTCCGGGCGCGTCATCACAGACTGGAAAGCGCGATTTGCCGCGAAGGCAGGCATCAACATCAAGCCGAAACGGGCAAGGAAAGCGGCTTAGGTCTGTTCCACACTTTCATAACATAGTACAAAGACCATCAGGAGGATGGTACAAGGCACTGCATGGAGCAGTGCCTTTCATATTATAAAAAAATGGGGGTGGACAGAGTTTTTGAAAAGTTGTAATCTAGTATTCAGAAAATGAGCCCATTTCTGACATAGAGAGGAGGACAAATGTTTGTTGTTCTCGGATTTACACTCATGGCAGTCGTTGTTGGAGTTGAGATTGCGGGGATTCTCCGCGGTGACAAGTGTCCTAAATGTGGGCATAAAATGTCTACCGAGCACGTCATTGTGCCTGCCCTAGATGGGTCGCTCAAATGGGCGACTGCAGGTCGGTGCAATGATTGTGATCCACAGATGATTTATCCAGTGTAAGCCTTACTGGGCATATCATATAAGAAACAAAGCACGTCGCTTTACCGGGCGTGCTTTTTTGATTGGTATGATTTTGATATACTGAAATAAATAAAATGTATTTGAAATCTATAGAGCTATTTGGTTTTAAGTCCTTTGCAAAAAAAGCAGAGCTTAGCTTCACATCAAAGGTCTCCGCTATTGTGGGACCTAATGGTTCCGGCAAGTCCAATATTGCTGAAGCATTTAGGTTTGTATTAGGTGAGCAATCTATAAAGTCTCTTCGAGGTAAAAAGGGAGAAGATCTAATTTTTAATGGTGCAGGTGATATGCCTCGAGCAAACAGAGCCTCGGTTAAAGTTGTTTTTGATAACTCAACAAAGTTTCTTCCTATTGACTATGAACTTGTGACTATTGAGAGAGTGGTACATAGAGATGGAATAAATGAGTATTTAATCAATGGTTCAAATGTGCGTTTAAAAGATGTGATTGAGCTACTTTCGTCTGCACATATCGGTTCGTCTGGTCATCATATTATTTCTCAGGGCGAGGCTGACAGAATTTTGAACGCTTCTGTGAAAGAGAGAAAGGCCATGATCGAAGATGCATTAGGTCTTAAAATGTATCAATACAAGAAAATAGAAAGTGAAAAAAAGCTAGAAAAAACAAGAGAAAACATAAAGCAAGTTGAGTCGCTTCGAAGAGAAATTCAGCCACATATAAAGTTTTTAAAAAAGCAGGTTGAGAAAGTCGAGAGGGCTATTGAGCTTAAGAATGAATTGCAAAGTGAAGCACTGGAGTACTTGAGACGAGAAGAAGAATATATTGAAAAAACCAAGCACGAAATTCGAAATTCGAAAGAGCCACTAGAAATACAGCAAAAGGAGCTTGAAAAAGAGCTTACCCACGCTAAGTCTATTTTGGAAAAAGCTGCCGGTAAGGATGAAAAAACCAAAGAATTAATAGATCTCGAAGCTGATCTTCATAAAACTAGAAGTGAAAAAGATAACCTATATCGAGAGTTTGGGCGCCTTGATGGTGAGCTATCATCACTAGTTAGGATGGTCAAAAAACAGGAGGAAATACAACATTCTTCGGAGCACAAGATGGTTACTTTAGTTTCTGTGGAGGAACTTTCGAATAATGTGAAAAATATTGCTCAGGATGCTAAGAAAAAAGGTGATCTTAGTTCTCTGTTCTCGGCGATAGAACTAGCGATTAATTTAATCGAAAGTTTTATTGATCAAAATAAGGATAGGGTAGAAATGACTTTGCTCGATGACAGTAGAAGAGAAATTGAGGCTCTGAAGGCATCTAAAGATAAAACAGAAAAATCCTTGAAGGAATATTCAGAAAAAGAAGGAGCTTTGGATAAAAGGTATCGTGACTTGAAGTTTGACATTGAAAAGGAAAAAGATGTGAATCGAGATGCAGAAAAGACAGTGTTTAGAATAATGGCAGAAAGCCAAGAGGTTAGGTCAAAAATTCACGATGCAAATTTGCAGGAGGAAACTTTGAAAATAGTTGAAACTGATTTTAGTAGGGATCTTATGGAACTAGGGCATTTAGTGGGGGTAGTTATTCAAGATTATAAAAAACTCGATCTTGATTTTTCTGAACCAAGAGTGAATCAGGAGGAAAGAAGAAGAAAAATAGAAAAGATAAAAATTAGATTGGAAGATGCTGGAGGTACAGCCGGCCAAGATGTACTGAAGGAATATAATGAGGCGACGGAAAGAGATTCATTTTTGGAGCGGGAACTAATTGACTTGGGGACTACGGCAGATTCCTTAACTGGTCTTATTGGAGATCTGGATGAAAAACTATCTAACGAGTTTAAGAATGGAATTAGCAAAATAAATGAGCAGTTTAAGGAATATTTTTCGGTTATGTTTGGTGGAGGAGATGCCTCACTCTCTGTCTCTTTACCAGTTAAGAGGAGAAAAAAAGATACGGATTTAGACTTGGAAGAGGGAGGTGAAGATCTCACTGAGGAAGAAGTTGAAGAAGGTATTGATATAGATGTAAATTTACCCAAAAAGAAAGTAAAAGGTCTTATGATGCTCTCTGGTGGAGAAAGAGCTCTGACTTCTATTGCTCTTCTTTTTGCAATTTCACAAGTCAATCCACCACCATTTATTATTCTGGATGAGACCGACGCAGCTCTCGATGAGGCGAATTCAAAGAAATATGCAGATATGGTTGCGAATCTATCAGAGAGATCCCAGCTTATTGTTATTACTCACAACCGAGAAACAATGTCGCGAGCTGGTATTCTATATGGAGTTACAATGGGTCTTGGTGGAGGATCAAAACTTCTTTCAGTTTCTTTTGATGAGGCATTAACGACCGCTAAATAAAATGGGAAAATTTGTGCTAAAATCCTACTAGGAGGGGATATGACCAATAAACACTGTGAAAGGTGTGACAGTCATGTACTTAGTGCTCATACACGTGATGGAGACATAGTGATCACCATTTCGTGTCCGGAATGCGGATCAGTGAAGAGCTACTCTCTCGATGAATTGATTGGGGATGTTTCTGAAGATGAGAGTGTGATTCCTGATTCTGACTTCAATATAGTTATCACTGTCCCAACATCGAGTTTAAAAAACTGATGACAAACGAAACCTAAGACCCTGAGATGATATCAAAGGGTCTAACTATTTAATAAAAAGTACTAAATATAATAAATTTTTGCTATATTCTATAGGGAGGTACGGCTTTGAAAAAAACAGCAGGACTCAATAGTTCTGAAATCCTAGCTATTATCCGGGACGTCCGGAGTGGACGTCCAGTTGCGAACTCGCAGATAGGTGAGGCTATAAAGATCTTGGAATCTAATAGCAACATTAAAGATTCTGTTCTCGAAGTTTATAAGCAAGAATACACCAACATCATCTCCACATTGAAGGAGAGGGTGATACGTGGAGCAGAACGTCATTACCGTTAATCTAACCACATTTGGGAGTGTGATATGTATGAAAAATGGGTAAAAGATGTGTGTCGCGAGGGAAGTGGTCATGCTCAGTGTTCGTACCTTGTTTGCGACGGTGCCAAAAGATGGTGCGCAAAAGGAAATTCGTCACTAGCTACCGTAATCCGGTTTCGACTCAGACCAGGTTCAGTTATGCAACTCACAGCACTAGGTGATAACTGTACTGGACCGCCTGAGTATAAGATAATTCAGTCGTATTCAGTTTAACAGCCTCGCGTGTACAGCAGATGTCTATATTCGCGAGGTTTTTCTTTTATAAAGTATTAACAAGTTTATAATCCAAAACTCTTCTTTCTAAATCAGCGTTCATTACTTTAAATTTGATTGTGTCACCAAGTGTGTATTTTTTCTCAGAGTTTTGACCTTTTACCGAGTAATTTTTTTCATCTAGCTGCCAAAAGTCATCGCCAAGATCTTTTAGTTTTATCATGCCTTCACACTTGGTTTCATTTTCCTCGACGTAGACACCCCATTCGGAAACTCCAGTAATTGTTCCCATAAATTCTTGCCCAACTCTTTCCAGCATGTACTCAACTTGTTTGTATTTCACCGAAGCTCGCTCCGCATCCGATGCCTTCTTTTCTAAATCACTTGATGCCAAACAAATACTTTCAAATTTTTGATACTCATTCACCTCGATTTTTCCACCCTTTAATTCTCGTTCCAGAAACCTGTGTACAAGTAAGTCTGGGTATCTTCGGATAGGAGAAGTAAAGTGGGTGTAGTAGGCAAATGCTAGACCAAAATGCCCGATGTTTTTTGTAGAGTAAACAGCCTTGGCCATACTACGGATAGTTGCAGTTTTAATAAGCTCCTCGTTTGGAGTTCCCTCAACCTCCTTAAGTAACTTGTTAATGTCTTTAGAAGTTACTTCACCGTCTTTGTTTTTTAGGTCAAAGCCAAGTGCTTTTAGAAACGTTGCCAACTCAGTTATTCTTTCTTTATCTGGTTTATCATGGATTCTATAAACAGACTGCTTGCCTTTTATGAGACTTTGGTTCTGAGACATGAAGATATGTTTTGCAACAGCTCGGTTTGCAAGCAACATGTACTCCTCAACAAGCTTATGAGTTTCGAGTCTGTGTTTTACATAGACGGAAATCGGTTTGCCTTTTTCGTCCAAGGTAAATTTAACTTCATCTTTTTCAAAGTTTATCGCACCGTCGCTCTGTTTTGCTTTCTCAAGTTTCTTTGCGATCTGGTTTAGTTTTTGGAGCTCAGTTTGGAACGGACCATCTTTTTCTCCCTTGATTACTTCCTGAGCTTCTTCATATGTAAATCTTTTATCAGAATGTATTACAGTTCTACCAAACCACTCGTCCAATACTTTTCCATTTTCATCTAGTTTAAAAACTGCAGAAAAAGTATATTTGTCTTCTTTTGGATTAAGCGAGCAAAGATCATTAGAAAGAATTTCCGGAAGCATAGGGATGGTTCGGTCTACTAGATAAACTGACAAACCCCTCTTTTCTGATTCTGTGTCTAAATCAGTGCCCGGAGTTACAAAGTAGGAAACATCGGCAATATGAACACCTATTTCATATGTTCCGTCTTTATTATCGACAAAAGAAATAGCATCATCAAAATCTTTTGCGTCCGCAGGATCTATGGTCATAGTCGGAGTTTTTCTCATATCCCGTCTATTCTTAACCTCTTCATCAAAATTCTTTTTGTATTCGCTCTTTATTCTTTCCGCTTCTTTCTCAACAGTTTCTGGAAATTCAACACGAAATCCTCTTTCAAGAAGGATGGATTCCATTTCCGTATTATTTTCACCTTTCTTTCCAATTACTTTCACTATTTCTCCAGAAAGAGTATTCCAATCAGATATTCGCACCAAAACTTTTTCTCCTTCAATTACATCTTTGTCTGTTGGTAGGAAAATATCCACATAGACCCTTCTGTCATCGGGAATAACAAAAACTTTATCATCATGAAGTTCAACTGTACCCACAAATTCCTCTCGGGCTCGTTTAAGTATTTTTTCCACCTTGCCTTGTTCACGATTTTTTACTTTCTTACCCAGTAGGGAAACAACAACTGTGTCTCCAGGCAAAGCGCGGTTAACGTTTTCTGGTTGGATCTCGATACTTTGGTTTCGGTCGCTCTTTTTACCACTCTCTAATGGATTCGGGTCAAAAAAACCGACTCCTTTGCTGTTTATGGAAATTGGCCCTTCAAAAGTTTTTTCTTTCATGATGAGGCATTATATCAGGTTTAACTGATTTGACCTATATGTGATTTTTTGTTAGTATCCAACTCATGTTAAAAATACGATTACAGAGAGTAGGAAGAAAGCACGAGCCGGTTTTCAGGCTTGTTTTGACTGACTCAAAGAACTCAACAAAAAGCGGAAAATATTTAGAGAATCTTGGTAATTATGATGCCCGAAGAGGATAGAAGTCTGAATTTAAAACAGACAGGATAAAACACTGGATTGAAAAAGGGGCACAGGCCACTACAACTGTGCACAACATGCTTGTTGATAAAAAAATTACATCTGGCAAGAAATTAAACGCATTGCCGTTAAAGAAAGCAATTGTGAAAGAAGTTGCTGAAGTTGCTCCTTCTCCAGCAAGTGAAGCTCCCTCACAGGCAACTACTGAAGCTGAAAATACAGCTCCAGAAGAAGCCCCACAAGAAGTTACAACTGCATAAGTTGTTCACTACTCATTGTACTGTTTTTAATTTTACTGTTAGAATTTAACCTGTGAGATAATTTATTATTCTTAACGATACACATGGAACAAGACGCAAAATTTTTGGAATATATAATAAAAGCTCTCGTCGAAAATCCGGACGATGTCAGAATAAACAGAACAGTTGACGAGATGGGAGTTCTAATGACCTTGGATGTAAATCCAGCTGATATGGGCAAGATAATTGGTAGAGAGGGGAATACAGCCAAAGCCATCAGAACCCTGCTTAGAGTTGTTGGGATGAAGAATAATGCCAGAGTTAATCTAAAGATTAATGAACCAGAGGGTGGCAATAGGGAGGCAAAGATGTCGGCTTCTAAGTCCCTTGATGAAGCAATGAGTGATTTGAATCTTTAAAATTAGAATTTTTTGGGAAATTAGTAAAAAACCTGGGAAACCAGGTTTTTACTAAACCTAGGCTTGACTTGACATGTATTTTAGTGGTGTGATACTATATGCGGTATAAGGGGGGGAGTATGATGAAGATCATGTTTCTCGGAGGGTTCATTGGTTGGGCTTTATGGTCCGCCATCGTGGTCGTGATCAAGTATTTGTGACACGACCAAAACCGGAGGTGACGTCTCAGCACGCCCCCTACGGTTCACCATATATGCGATATCACATCATCACATTATTTCCGCATGCATTCGATTCATATCTAAATGAGTCTATTATTTCGCGTGCAATTGAAGACAAAAAAATAAAAGTAAATTTTTATAATCCAAGAGATTTTACAAAAGATAAGTGGAAGAGGATTGATCAAAAGCCATACAGTGGAGGTCCTGGTATGGTTATCCAGGCCGAACCAGTTATCAAAGCTGTTGAAGCAGCTTTGAAAAATTCAAAAAAACAAATTCGAAAATCGAAAGAAAACAAAAAAATTTCGGTTTTGAGATCTCCTGCTTCAAATTTCAAAATCGTTTGGCTTTCACCGGGTGGAAAACAGTTTGATACTGATTACGCCAAAAAAACTAGTAAAAAATACACTGACCTAGTTATTATTTGTGGTAGATATGAAGGTATTGATGCTCGAGTAAAAAAAGTTTTTAAAGTTGAAGAAGTCTCTGTAGGTCCATTTGTTCTAACCGGTGGGGAACTACCAGCAATGATTTTTATTGATTCTATTTCCAGACAGGTTCCGGGTGTATTAGGTAATATCGATTCATTAGAAGAAAACAGAGTAGCAAGTCACGATGTTTACACAAGACCAGAAGTTTTTGAATACAAAAAAAAGAAATATAAAGTACCGAAAGTACTATTGTCTGGAAATCACGCAAAGATACAAGAGTGGAAGCTTAAGAAATCTTGAATTACAAAACTCGTATAAACTATACTTTTACGAGACTCTACGGAATCCGTGAAGAGATGAGTAGAAGGAAAATTTTCAGCAGAAAATTATTCCGTGTCTCGGAAAAGTATGGCTTTAGGAGAGTTTTGTAATTCAGGATAAGAAAAATTCAAGTAGTTTACTTATATTAAAAAAGCCCCGTGCCCCAGGGAAGGGTGTAGGAACCCCCCTGAGACGACGACGGCCGTGTGCTACGCGTGAGCGTGCTGTTGCTGTTCCATTTGCTTTCGTTTCTTGTGGATTTCCCACTCCACCGCATAGTGTGCCATGAACTCATGGCGGGAATCCTCATTCCTGAGGGTCGAAAGGAATTGGCGAAGGGTGGGGAACTCACCAAATTGCGCGACTTCCTCTTTTCGGAACGGGAAGGTGTGCATATCACACACCTTATCTACCATCCAGCGTTTGAATTTCATAGTTGGTTGGTTTTGAAAGATTTGCTCCGTTGTCATCCGCATGTATTCCTGGAATTTTTTGTCCACTCAAGCCTCCTTTTCTATCTTTACATTTTACTCTTTTCGTGTCAAGGAATTTTTGTATTTTACTACATAAGTGTAGAATACATATTCATGCTCCAAACAGAAGCTCTACAAATATTAAAAATGGGTAAAAATGTTTTTCTTACCGGCCCAGCTGGGAGCGGTAAAACTCATGTTTTAAATTCCTATGTTAACTTTCTAAAATCTCATGCAGTAGATGTTGCAGTAACCGCATCTACTGGAATAGCTGCAACACATCTCGGAGGACAAACTATACACTCTTGGACCGGAATGGGGATAAAGGATTTTCTGACAGACTATGATATTGAAAATTTGATGGAGAAGCAGTATCTCTACAAAAGATTTGAAAGAACCAAAGTACTTATCATAGATGAGATATCCATGCTCCATCACTATCGTTTAGATATGATTGAGTGGATTTGTCGCAGGATGAAAAGAAGTGAAGTGCCTTTTGGTGGCATGCAAATTATTGTTTGTGGAGATTTTTTCCAGTTACCACCCGTTACCCGCGGAGAAATATTGGAATCTCAGTTTGCCTTCAAGGCAGACAGTTGGCTTTCTTCAAGATTTACAGTTTGTTATCTCACTGAACAGCACAGACAAAAGGATAACTCATACATCTCTATTTTGAATGACATTCGTTCTGGTAGTGTATCCAAAAAAACCATAGATAGTTTAAACTCTAGACTTAATAAAGATCCGGAGTATGGCAAGGAGTTTACCAGACTTTTTACCCATAATATAGATGTTGATGTAGTAAACAAAAAATATTTGAGTTTATTGGAAACCAAATCACATATTTTCGAAATGAAATGGAGTGGTGCGCCGTCTTTGGCTGAATCGCTTAAAAAAAGTTGTCTTTCTCCAGAGAGTTTGGAATTAAAGGTTGGCGCTAGAGTCATGTTTACTAAAAATCACCCCGAGGGACATTATGTAAATGGTACCTTAGGTGTGGTAAGTACTTTTGACTCCTTTGGTATGCCAGTAGTTGAAACAAATTCTGGTTTAGAGATTGGAGTGTCAGAGCAGTCATGGAAGATAGAAGAAGAGGGTAAGGTAAAAGCTGAGATTATGCAGTTGCCCCTACGACTAGCATGGGCTATTACAGTTCATAAAAGTCAGGGGATGTCTCTAGATGCTATGGAACTTGATCTTTCAAAGTCATTTGTTAAAGGTATGGGATATGTTGCGCTTTCTAGAGTTCGGTCACTTTCTGGCATGAAACTTCTGGGGTTTAATGAGATGTCGCTTTTGGTGGATGATGAGATTTTAGAGATGGACGAAAAGTTCAAAGAAGAATCGGAAAAAAGTTCTAGGAAACTTAAGGAGATGACTAGTGAAGACATCCTAGAAAAGCAAGAAAATTGGCTCAAGAAAATAGAACCAGAAGAGAAAGTTAAGATACGTAAAAAAGAAAAGGAAAAAAATAAAGAAGAAAAACTTAGCACTGATGAACTGACTAAGACATTTTTGGAAAATGAAATACCACTTAAAGATATAGCTGAGGCTCGTGGGGTAAAGCAAGAAACTATTGTTTCTCATATTGAAATACTGAAAGAAAAGAAAATATGTCCAGATATTACTTATCTCAAACGTGAATTAAAAAGAAGTGAGCTCGAAGAAATATTGGAGGCATTTGAAAAAACAGAGGCGACAACACTTTCCGCAGTTTATAACTATTTATTAAAAAAGAAAAAGAAACCAAGTTATCTAAAAATTCGTTTAGCTAGATTGTTTTTAAACTAATTTGTATAATATACAAATGAAGTTCAATGTAACATATGGTGGATGGTATCAAAGAACCACATTACATCTAAGTGAAATATACGATTTATTTGTTGATGGCAAGTCGTCACTCAATCTTTCCAAAACAGAACTACAAAAACACAAGAAAAGTTTAAATTTGGAGTCCGTAAGTAGGCATTCAGACTATTTTGAGTATGTGAAAGCTATAGAAAAATCTGGAATAGAAATTAGATACTATGAAGATGGTCTATATGTATTGGAGATGGAAACTGAAGATATACGAGAAGCGCAGAAGGAGTTAGAAAAATACTATCAAGAAAAAATTAATCCAGCACTTTCATATATTTTCTCCTTAGGTGCTCCTACACCTAAAATACTAGCCAATATAAAGACTAAGCATCCTACTGTAGTTAGTGTTTATGGTATAGATGCGAACAATTTTTCTTTGGATGAGCACAAATTTGGAAAAGCCTATTCAAAGCTAAACAGCAGTGGAGTCACAGTTCAAAAGACCCCTGACTATATTTTTATTATTGCTCCGAATCATACACACAAATCGGTGCTAAATCTTATCGAAATGCAGATTTTTTTCAGAGAGTTTAAAGACCAACTTGAAAAATACTTGGCAATTCACCGAACTATTTGGGAGGAAATATCAGAAATAAAGGAAGCAAAAACTATTATTGGCAAGGAGGTGGATTCTGTCAGAGGTAAACTTGATGGTTACCAAAAAACCATTAGCCTTATTGGAAATAGAATTAACCAGATGGGTTCTTATATAAACACAAGGTCATCGATTGCTAAACATTATGATATCGAAAAAAATCTAATCGATTTGTTTGAGTATAAGTTCGAGACTTTAACTGACACCTTATCTTATATTAAAGAAATCTGGAAAATGACGGGTGACTATTTGTCTCAAGCTGTATCCAATCTTGTTGAAATAAAAAATCAAAGTACTAGTAACAATTTGAAATCGCTACAGACCATAACTAGCATAGGAGTAATTTCTGGAGTTCTAGGATATTTGTCCGCAAACAAACTTCCATCTATCAGTGTGCAAGGGTTAATATATTTTATTATTCTGTTTTGTCTCACATGGCTAATGAATGCCGTTATCGCTAAAAAGTATAAAAATAAAAAATATAGTCTAAAGTTTGGTGGAAATGTCTCAAACATCTAGTAAAGAAATTTAGTTACTAGATAGTTCATGTGTTTTTTGTTAAAGTTGTTTTAGGAGGCTTTAGTGGCAAAGCCAAAGAATCTGCTGAAATGCACCTCGACTGTTATCAAAGTGTATGATGGCACTGCAATAGGAAAGGTAGTTTCTGTTATCAGTCATTTTGATGAACGGACGTTTACTGCACAAGCGGAGGAGGGATGTGTTGAAGTAGGAACTCAGGTTGTCTTCAGGACGATACATTGCCCTGGAGGAGAACCACAGTTGGGAGACAGAGTTCTGCTTCTGGGGATCGGAAGCACTTCTCGCGGGGAGCACTTTTCTTTTGAGGTGGATAAATTGTAGCGAGAGTTCCGTAAGGGCTCTCGCTAGTTTTCCATTCACAGGGAACCCCGCCCGACTCCCTTCTTCCCTGGTGAGGGCGGGGTTGAATGTGCAGAAGCCTAGCATGGTAATCCGTGCTAGGCTT
>JBAQWP010000046.1:0-6133 GCA_049298975.1 Minisyncoccia bacterium | reverse complement strand
CGTAATGGTTCAATAGCTTGGACGCACTAAGGTGTAAAATATGGAAATGTCATACACAAAGAATCCACATATACCAAAGGTGCGTAGAGATGCAGCAGATATGGTTAGACAAGGTTACTCTAAAGCTGAAGTAGGTCGACGATTTGGAGTAGGTTCAAGCACTATCTGTAAATGGGTCAAGAAAGCAAAGAGATATGGATATCACCCCATACCTACACTCTCTTCTAGGCCACATCATCATCCAGACGAGTTAAGTAATGAACTAGTATGGAATATATTTCATCAAAGAATGAAAACAAAGAGGTGTGCTGAAGTCATCCATCAAGAACTAAAGAATCAAGGGATTGTTACATCACTCTCATCAGTTAAAAGAACACTGGATAGATCTGGACTTCTCAAAAAGAGAAGTCCTTGGAAGAGATACCATCCACACGTAGATCGTCCATATGTGCTTTCTGCTAGGGATTTGGTGCAAATGGACACTATTCACCTAATGGTAAGTGAGAAGAAAAGAATCTATGTATTTGTACTTCTTGATGTCTACTCTAGATGGGTATATGTCAAAGCATATGAAAATATGAACAGTGCCTTGATGTTGGAGTTTGTCAGAGAAGCACAAAGACATGCATCGTTCCAGTTTAAAATGTTACAGAGTGATCATGGACCAGAATTTGGGAAGTGGTTTGTCACACAGATACAAAAGAATCATAGATATACAAGAATCGGTAAACCAAATGATAATTCACACATTGAGAGATTTAATCGTACTGTTCAAGAAGAGTGCTTGGACAAGGCCGAGAGAAATGTAAAAAGTTTAAACGAAGCTTTAGAGAAATATATTCGTTACTACAATACAGAAAGATTACACATGGGAATTCAATTCAAAACACCAACACAATTATTAACAAATCGCGTCCAAGCTATTGACTAGAAAACGTAGGAGGAAGAGTATCCCAAAAATGATATGATTTTATATATGCGGGTATGGTTCAGTGGTAGAATGTGTCCTTCCCAAGGATAAGACAGGGTTTCGATTACCCTTACCCGCACATATGAAGTGTTTGCGTAATCGAATCGGTCGGATAGTAATTAAATATTTATTTCAAAACATCAGTTCTGATTTCACCTTTTAATATCTCAGGCACAACTTCAAACCTTATTCTGCCAATAACTTGTCTTGAAAGCGTTAGCACGTTCACTCTCCATTTTCCCAAAGTAATGTTATCCATGTTTGAATATGTTCTAAATCCACCATCTCTTCCGCCCACTATCCTCAAATCAACTGCAGAATGATTTCTCCATGATTTGTTTGTTGCATCGTAATACTGCCACTCATGAATTATACTTGTATCAAATTTTGCTGGAGAAAATATCGCGCTATAGGCATAGACTGACCCAGCGTCAGAGAAACTGACTTTTGGATAAATCAATATGTTTGATATCAAACCCAGGTACCTGTGCGTACCAAGATAATCACCATTTTCCTTTACTATTTCGCTATACAATCCTGAGTCTTCAAGCGATAAAGGAAGTGGTGGAATCAAATTTGTAAAATATAGGAAATTAAAAACTATATAAATAGATGCTATTGATAAATAAATATAGTGTCTACTTTTTTTAAATTTCTCCTTCCCTATTTTAGATAAAGCGATCAAAAAAACAGCGATAAGTCCAAGACTAATTAAACCTGAATATATGAAGACATCCGGCCCTATCCTGTGCATTAGTACAGGCAAAAAATATATCATGGAGGAAAAGATTGAAAGAAACAATATTGTCACTTGGAAAGTAAGCCTCACGAATCTACTTTTTAAAGCTTCGTTTGCCCAAAAAACAAGTATTAAAATTAGAATAAAAGGCCAACTAGTCGAGAGCTCCGCACTTCTGAAGTAGAAGATCAAAAAAACTGAAAGTACACCACCGAAAAGAAACTGGAGTGTATTAACCAACCAAAAGTGAATCTTTTCAGGATTTTTCTCATCTCCAGGAAAATTTTCTAGTCTATTTATTACAAACATTACTATAACAATAAGGACAATATGTCCCATCACCCATATGTTTTCCCAAACTTCGTCTACCCTCTTTAGAGTTAGGGCATCAAAAATAAATCCACCAACAAGAGAAAACGAAGATATAGGTCTCTCGTACCTGCCGTACCACTTAACCACAGGTTTACTTACTTTTTTTCTTAAATGACTTAGAGACATTTTTTATATTCCACACAAGGTCTTAAGTTCTGATAAATCAGTTTCAGTTATTTTTTCATTTATACCAGCATTTAGTCTATACATTATAGCCTTCGGGTCATCATTATGTTCCAGACCAAGTGCATGACCAAACTCATGAGCTAAAACCCTCACCAGTTTAGTTTTATTCTCAAACTGATAAATATCTATCCTTCTACCAAAACCATCTTCAACATATGTCCCCTCCTCAAACTCACCACCAAGACTTCCGCCAACAGTATTATATTTATCCACTGTCATGTTTAAGTTTCTAGCCAATTCATTTAGTGTTGTGGCTAATGCATTTATGCTATCTACCTTTTTATTCAAACTTGTTTGAATAAGTTTAATTTCTTCCAGAATACTGTTTATTAATTCTCTTTCTTGATTCAAGCGACTTACGGTAGCTTTATTGGCTCCGCCCTTAGAGTTAATGCTTCTCACCTCAGCTTCGTATACATCTTTTTTCTCTTCAAAATAATTAAGTTTAGATTCATATAAACTTTTTTCCTGTAAATAATCACTTTGCAATGAATCAAACTTCAACTTTAGTGAATCATATGACGCTTTTGTGTTACTCACTTGTATTCCCATGCTTTTCAACTGCTGGGTTACTGCTTGTCGATCATCGTACAACAAATTAACTTTGAGACTCCCTTTCGGATTATATTTAAAGAGGTCTTTACCTATCGAACTTTCCCATACACTTTCTGCCTTTGCCAAACTACTTAGAAAATCTTCTTTCGATATACCAAATTTAGGGTCAAAAGTGCCCAAGCTATATTCTATTGGTGACTTACAAGGAAAATAACTGCTATACGCTCTAGACCAAGTCTCTGTAATTTTATCCCAATATATAAAAATACAAACTAAAATAAACAGCAGGAGTAGAATATCTAAAAGTCTTCTCATAAATAAATTCTAACACTAAACAAAAGATAGGCACAGTAACTCTATTTTAAACATAGGTTCGGTTAGACTTCCGTTTTATACCTTTTTTTCATATCAGAAAGAGACTGTTTTATCACTATCTTGAGTATTTTGAAATCAATATCTTCTGTACTCTTTATCGCAAGACATGATTTACCAGAAAGTTTGTACTTGCCAAGTTTTTCAATCTCTTTCTTATACGACTCCCAACCCATCATGTTATAGAGAGTAAATCCAGTCGTAGAAATCGTAAAGCCAGTCGCTGAATATGTATGCTCACCCCCTGTGCTATCAAAGTAGTGATACTTCCCAAACCCAAAAATCTTATTCCACATCACGCATGATGAGCCTGTAACTTTTGAGTATAGATCTACCAAAGACAGGGTTTCTTTATGTACTTTTTCCTTTCCCTTAAAGTTTTCTTTCAAATACTTCTCTGGGCTGATTATTATTGGTTGAGTTTTATTGGTATAGGACATAAAACCATTTTACAATTTTGGCGGAAACGGCGAGATTAGGTCAGGAATAATTTTTTCCCCGTCGCTCAAAAATTTTCCCTACCCGGACTCGCGACCAAGTCTGTTGACTTGGTACCCGCTCCGTCTTTCAAATCTCCAGCAAAGCACGCTTTGTTGGTTTCCTGCGGAAACGGCGAGATTTGAACTCGCGAAGCCTTTCGGCTTGCCACCTTTCCAAGGTGGTGGAATAAACCACTATCCGACGTTTCCAAATTTAAAATAACCCACCTTTACTTACTTATATACCCCTTCCATACCTTTTATAATTCAACCACCCTATAATACACAATATTCCAAGTAAACAAATCTCTATAATAAATAATAAATACACATGATCCAGGTTCGAAGACATATATCTATACCCCACCCAAAAACCAAGTAGGCCAATAATAATGTCTATTAATTTATTTTCATTATGTTCCTTAATATCAAACAACCATTCAAATAATTCCCAACCACAAATTAGTCCGATACCAATACCCAAAGCCAATCCATATGAAAAATCAAGAATATAACATAAAGAACCTAAAGTAAGTCCAGAGAGCAGATGAATAAACAACCACAGATCCATATAAACCCCCTCTTGCCATGAAAATTTCATACTTATATAGCATTATAACACCCTCTTAAACTAATCCTCTAGATTTTAGTAACTCATCAACCTGTCGTATCTCATCCCAAATCCCTGGAATTAAATCATATTCTTTTGCTTCTTCCAAACTAACCCATTTGAAATCAATAGTATCTCCTTCTGGATCATTTCCTATATTTACTTCCCCAGAAACATAGGGAGTATAATAACTAAAACAAATAACTGGTATGCCGTCTGGTCTAATAAAAGTTAAGTCTATAAGAAGTTCTGGTTTACCAATTTCCAAACCTACTTCCTCTCTAATCTCTCTTTTTAGAGACCTCTCAAGGACGTTGTACCAAAGATTTTCCCCATGATCGCTCATTGGAGTATTGATATAGTCATCCACACTTAAACCTCCACCTGGTATAGTCCACATTCCTGGATGAGCTTTTTTATGAAGTGCTCTTTTGGTAATAAGGTAAGTAAAATCCGGTTTGTAAATCAGAGTAGTAGTTGTAATCCTATGTAACTCTTTATCTTTTATTTCTGGTATAGCCATATTTTTATTTTACCATGAACCACTCGAGCCGCCACCGCCAGATGAGCCGCCACCAAATCCACCAAAACCTCCACCACTACCACCACCTCCGTGACCTCCTCCAATCCACCATGGATAATTATCAGCACCAGTACTTTTTACTTTTTGATATGTTTGAGAAACAACATAATCAAAACCTAAACCCAAAAGTACGAGAGCAGTTACCATAGGCAAAGCAAGAAATGTTGAACTGACAAAGAAATACCAGACGGCTGTGCCTATTAATCCACCCAAAACCCCCCCATGCCACCACGCTTTCGACCTTGAGAGAATTGCTCCTATCCACTGCAGTAAAAAAATAAATCCGAAGGCAATTATATCCCACGGCAATCTAGCTTTACTTTGAGTGTAATTTTCCGGAACAATGTTATTGCCACCCAAAGCTAGTATCATTTTATCCACCGCACCTTCTATACCTCCAAAATAATCTTCATTTCTGAATGTAGGAGTCATGATCTCTTGTTGAATATAGGATGTGCTAATATCAGTCAGATCTCCCTCAACTCCATAACCAGTATGAATACGTGTCTTTCTGTCTGAAAGAGAGATGAGAAGCAACACGCCGTTGTTTTTATCCTTTTTTCCGATTCCCCATTTAGTAAATATTTCTTGAGCCACATTTTCTATACTGTCTCCATCCAGACTTGGAATAGTTACAACCGCAATTTCATTTGTGGTATTTTTCTCAAATTCATTCAGTTTTGTCTCTAAAACGGAAAGTTGTTCGACCGAAAGTATTTTTGCATAATCCTGCACAAACCCAGTTGGCCTCTCAGGCACGGCAAAAGCAAATGACACAAAAGGAACAATAAACAATAGAAGATAATATTTTATTTTTTTCATCGCTGTACCAGCAGACTTTGCGTGGTGCAACCGGAATGAGCAACGCGAAAGTTTGCTAGATGTGTGAATTTTACTAGAACTGGACCTTAGGTGCTACTTGATTCTCCTCCGGGACTTCAAAATATGCTCTTTCACTAACTCCAAATACCCTTGCAACTAGAGATGAAGGGAATGTTTTGACACTTGTATTAAGTGATCGAACTAGTTCGTTATAATTCATCCTCTCTACAGAAATTCTATTCTCTGTTCCTTCCAAAGAAACGATGAGATCCCTATATGCCTGTGAAGATTGAAGTACTGGGTATGCTTCGGCAATAACTAGAAGTCTTCCGAGAGCGGACTCAACTTGGGATGCGGCTTTTGCTTTCTCGTCTGGTGTTAATGCACCAGAATATTTTGTCCTAGCATCAGCAATTGCTGTAAATACTGTTGTCTCTTGTTTTGC
>JBAQWP010000045.1:0-7591 GCA_049298975.1 Minisyncoccia bacterium | reverse complement strand
GCCACTGTTGCTGCAGCAGACTTAAAAAAACCAGTTTACATACGCTTAGCACGAGAAAAAACACCGGTTATTACGACTGACGACAGTCCTTTTGAAATAGGAATAGCCCAAATAGTTTTTGGAGATAAAGAAGAGAAGGCTGATGTAGGAATAATTGCCACAGGAGCGCTCCTTTACCGAGCTTTGAAAGTAGCAAACGAATTAGAAAAAGAGGGAAAGAAAGTAAAAGTTTTGAATGTTTCAACTATAAAACCAATTGATTCAGATGCGGTGGTAAATATTGCAAAAACTTGTGGTGCGGTGGTGACAGTGGAAGAGCATCAGATAATCGGAGGACTTGGGTCAGCGGTTTCTGAAGTTATAGCACAAAACTTTCCAGTCCCTCAAGAATTTATTGGTGTGCATGATAAGTTTGGTCAGTCTGGAACACAGGATGAGCTACTTGAGCACTATGGAATGTCTGAAAAAGATATAAAGGATGCTTGTTTGAAAGTAATAAAAAGAAAGTAATAGATAAAATGTAGAAGCGCCGAATTTCGGCGCTTCATCTGCAATCTACCTCAAAGAAGAACAGTTGTGACGTTAAACTCTTCCGCCATTGGGATGGCGATATCGAGTACGGCTGGACGGGCCTTTGGGTAAGACTCAGCTACTTTCTTGAGTATCTCGAGTAGCTCGAGTTCTCCTTCGCATTGCAGGTTGTGCAATCGAAGCAGGGCTTTCAGTTCCAAGACTTGGAAACCAACGTGGGTCCTTGCGCCTGGCATCTCGTGATTACGCACAAGAAGTGTGAATACGTTTCCACCAATCATGTGCTCGTGCCATGAGCAATCTTCGAACACGACTTGAAGAAGGTCGAGTTCTGGATTGTAGATCGCGCTAGGCGAAAACGGTGGAAGCGATTTGAACATGTCTCGCATGAAACGGTCCATTTCGCTGGTGTCGATCTGTGTGTACAATGGTAGTCACCTCTAGATTTTTATTTTAGCAACACTGTTTTGATAACACAACAAAGTTATTAAATTTTCTTAAGTTTATATTCTCCCGGAGCATTCTTTAGATACTCCTCTATTTTTTCTCTAGACAATAGTCCCTTTTGAGCACCAACTTGCTGAACTACTGACATGGAGTTTATTGGTCCCCAGGTTAAGGCCTCATCAATAGCTTTTCCCATACACAAGGCTGAAACAACTGTGGAGAAAAATGCATCACCCGCACCAGTTCTCTCGAAAGGCGTGTGAGGGTAAACAGGAATAAACCAAAAGTCTTCTGGATGTTGAGCCTCAAATGCGTATGCGCCGTTTATGCCGTCGGTTATCACAACTGCTTTTGGTCCGAGTTCAGAAACTTTCTTTAGTAATATTTTTAAGTCACGGCTAGATTCTCCTAGAATTTTCTGAGCCTCCTCCACATTACAACAAAATATTTTTGTATTTTTATAAATTCTACTTAAAAGAGAAGGGTCCATTTTTAGTTGGAATGTTCCTGGTTGGAAGGCGAGGTTAATTTCAGGATTATTTTCTACAAAATTAACTATCTGGTTTTGAAAATTTACGGTGTTCTCACCTAAGGAAGACAAGTAAATCCACTTTGGTTTGTCTTCACAGACAAAGTCGTAGTTAAAGTGTTCATGCTTAATAAGAATGGTTCGATCTACCTCGTACCATAATACATAATGGTAGTTTGTTTTGTTGTTTGGATCTGTATGAACGTATTTAATATTTACACCATCATTTTGCAGTGAAGAGAGGCAATCTTTACCATTCTGGTCACCACCAACATATGAATAGAGTGCAGAATTAACGCCGAGTCTACTTGCGGATACTGCAGCATTGGCGGAGTTTCCAACAGCGGTACAAATCTCTACTGATTCATAGGGGACTTTGTCTCCGTATCTAACACAGAGCTCACAATTTTCGTTATTAAGTTTACAATTAATTTCCGCATCTTTCAGTTTAATAAATGCATCAGTGACTGTGTCTCCGATAGCCAAAAAATCTATATTTGTCATGGGAAAAGTATAGCATGTTGTTTCTTACTTATGCTAGAATACCGAGTATATGACTCTAAAAGAATGCGTTTGGAATGCAAGAGAGAAGAAGGTTGCAGTCGGTCATTTAAATATTTCAAATCTTGAGGGATTTTGGGGGGTATTTAGAGCAGCTCAGTCGCTAGATGTTCCTGTGATAATCGGTGTTTCAGAGGGTGAAAGAGATTTTTTGGGGATTCCTCAAGTTGCCGCGTTAGTTGAAGCAACCCGAAAGCAGTATGATTATCCGATTTTTCTTAATGCAGACCACACTTATTCAGTGGATAGGGTGAGGGAAGCTATTGATGCTGGTTTCGACTCAGTTATTTTTGATGGAGCTAAATTATCTTTTGAAGAAAACATAAAACTGACAAAAGAGTGTGTGGAATATGCCAGAGGTTGTGGCAGGGAAGTTTTGGTTGAGGGAGAGCTGGGTTTTATTGGACAGTCGTCAAAAATTTTAGATGAAGTGCCAGAAGGAGTATTACTAGATGAAAAATCCTTAACTGATCCAGAAAAGGCAAAAGAGTTCGTCGAACTTACCGGTGTAGATATGTTAGCTCCTGCGGTAGGGAATTTTCACGGAATGCTTCGGGGCGGGGTGGATCCAAAGCTAAACATCGACCGCGTTAGGGATATTTCCAATGCAACTGGAGTACCGTTAGTTTTGCATGGTGGCTCAGGGAACTCCGCAGATGATTTTAAGCAATCCATAGCAAACGGTATTGCAATAGTTCACATAAATACGGAAATACGCATCGCATACAAGCAAGGACTACAAATTGGACTAACAGAAGATGTAGATGAAGTGGCGCCTTACAAATTCTTAAAACCATCTGTGAAGGCGGTACAGGATGTTGTTACAGAAAAGCTTCGCCTATTTAATAACCTTTAAAACTTCCAAATTTGGCCAACTCCTCGTTCCCAAATTAAAAACACTCGTCACCTTATGCTCGATAAGGCTCCTCACGTTTTTAATTTCTCACGTCGGATTTAGCTCAAATTATGAAAGTTTTTAATAGTTTATTTTTCTTTACATGTATATGATAGTTATGTTATATTTTTCTCAGGAGGATTTCGGATGGAATACGGCATGATCCTGGGTTTGTTGAAGATGGGAGGTCTCGGATGGGCCTTTCTCATTCTCATGTCAGCAAACTCACTTCAAGACGGTCCTTTCAGAAGGGTTTGCAACGTTCTTCGCAGGATAACCTGTGTGGTGTTCGTCGGATCGCTCGACATGATTTCTGCTTCCGTCATGAAGCACCCTGTGCTTACCGTACCGAAACTATTTCTCGTGACGGTCATCGTAGCGCTGTTTGTGAATCTGATCGTTCAGATGGAACTTGGCACTCAACGCCACTACAAGCGCTACCCATAAATCCGCCACCAGGCGATCGGTAAGACGAAAGTCCCACCCGGTGTATACGGTTGGCGGCTTTCTATTACCGAAAATATCAAACAAAGAATCTCGGAGGATTCTTGGTCTAATCCGAGGCGGAACGAGAAAATACGAGAAGCCTTATCGAGTAAAGGCATCGAGGATTTTTGAAGTTCCAACGATGGAGTAGAACAAAAAGACCCGAGCTGTAAGACTTGATAAATAAATACTTTTTGGTATACTAGCGCCTATGTTAACACTAGACGCAACAAAGAGAGATTCAAAGCAGGATTTGGCCCTTATAAGAAAGGAGGGCAATATGCCCGCAGTTTATTATGGTAAGAAGACACCTTCTACTCCAATTTTGGTGTCTCAAAAAGAGTTTGTAAAAGTTTGGCGAAAGGCTGGTGAGTCTTCTGTCGTTTCCATAAAAACCCCAGAGGGGTCAGTTGAGACTCTTATAAAAGACGTCGATTTCGATCCAGTAACTGACGCGCCACGACATGTTGATTTTTATGTTTTCGAAAAGGGAAAGAAAATCGAAGTTTCCGTGCCACTAACTTTCGAGGGAGTTTCTCTAGCAGTAAAGGATCTTGGTGGTATTTTGGTTAAAGCGCTTCACGATATAAAAATTTCTTCAGACCCAACAAACATTCCAAAAGAATTCGTAGTAGATATTTCAGCTCTTGTTACTCCAGACAGTGTTATTTTGGCAAAGGATATTAAACTACCTTCAGGTGTTGAACTAATGGAAAATCCAGAAGAGGTTGTTGCTGCGGTGACTCAGTACAAAGAAGAAGTGGAAGAAGCTGCTCCAGTAGACTTGTCTACGATAGAGGTAGAGAAGAAGGGTAAGAAGGAAGAAGAAACTCCAGCAGCTGAATAAAGTCTTATTCGCATACATTTTTTTCATCACCAGAATAATTTTCTGCTGAAAATTTTCTTTCTACTCGTGCTTCACGCACTCCGTAGATGATGAAAAAAATGCTGACTTAACGACAAGTAGCTATTCCTCCATGATTTTCGTCTATAAAAACCTCAATATTTCAAAACCTCTCGCAGATAATTAGAAAACAACGACGAGTGAAAAGAAGTCTGAAGCGTTGTTTGAGGCGGAGCCGAGTTCGCGAGAAGACTCTGGAGCGAGGACGATTGTTTTTCTTGATTATCGAGAGGAGCAAAACTTGAGCACAAGTTTATGCGAGTTTTGAGATATTGAGATTTTTTACCTTGTAACTAACTGCAATTTTCTACGTCTTTTAGTATAATGATATTTATGCACAAACGGTTTTTTTTGTTGTTAATTTTAGCTTCATTAATTCTTATCCCAGGAAAAGGGCTTTTTGCACTTACCCAAGCGGAACAGGAGCAACAATGGCGAGAAGAACTAGCTCAAACTGAGGCAGAAATAGCGAATTGGCAGAAAGTTCTTGATAGTACTAAGGCTAATACAAAATCTCTTCAGCAAGAAGCGGCACTTTTAAACGCAAAAATAAATCAGGCAAAAGCTTTAATAAAGAAGAAAAATATCGCAATTGCCCAACTAGATCAAGATATAAAACAAAAGAATGTACGAATAAACACTCTTGAGGAAAAAATTGAAGCTGGACATCAGTCGCTAGCTCAGCTTATTCGAAAGACAAATGAAATAGATGATTACTCTCTACCTGAAGTAATGCTAGGAAATGAGAATATCTCTGATTTTTTTTCAGATATTGATACGTTTAGATCTGTGAATCGTTCCCTCGAAGATCTGTTTATTGAGATTAGAGCTACAAAATATCAAACAGAAAAAGAAAAAAGTGCTCTAGATAAGCAGAAAGACAAGGAAGCCGACACAAAAGCAGCGGCAGAAGTACAGAAAAAGGAGGTAGAGACTAACGAAAAAGAAAAGCAATATCTTATTAATGTTAGTAAAACCAACGAAAAAACTTATTCTCAAGTAATACTTGACCGACAGAAAAAAGCTGGAGAAATCAGAGCAAAACTATTTAAGCTTGCTGGCGGTAGCAATCCAATTGAATTTGGTGACGCCCTATCTCTTGCACAATCTGCTTCGAGTAAAACAGGTGTAACTCCAGCCTTTGTGATGGCAATTTTGACCCAAGAGTCCAATTTGGGTTCAAACGTGGGTAAATGTTATCTTACAGACTCATCGACTGGTGCGGGAGTAAACACGGCTGGTACTAAAAGTTTCTCAAATGTAATGAAGTCACCACGAGACACAGTGCCGTTTTTGGAGATTATAAATAAGTTAGGTTACAATCCAGCGAAAACAGTAGTCTCTTGTCCTATCGCTGGTGTTGCAGGATATGGTGGAGCAATGGGTCCAGCACAATTTATAGCTTCTACTTGGAAGATATTTGAGAATAGACTCTCAAACACTCTAGGCAGAGCTCCAAACCCATGGAACGCGGAGGACGCATTTCTGGCCTCTGCAATGTATCTTGGTGATTTAGGTGCAGATTCCGGTACCTACAGTTCAGAGATTCGTGCTGCATGTAAATACTATGGTTCAGGTGGCTCAAATTGTTCATATGGAAGAAGTGTGATGAAGTTGAAGAACTCCATACAGGCTGATATTGATTATCTAAATCAGTACGGCGTCTCCCGAAGATAAAACTTTCAAATTTGGCGAACTCCTGGTTTCGGCTTTGAAAATGTTCGTCACCTTACTAAGTTTAAGGCTTCTCATATTTTCAATTCCTCAACTTCGGATTTCATCCAAATTGTGAAAGTTTCTAATAGGGAGAGGGAGCGGTTTATAAAGAGAAATTTTGGAGACAAAGATTTTAACTATGTATATTGCCAAAAATGATCTTTTTTGTTAATGTAGCAAAGCAATAAATATGAAAAAAGATATACACCCAAAAGAATACAGACAGGTCCTATTTGTGGATAATTCAAATGGCGCTGAATTTATCGTGTCTTCAACTGTACACGCAAAGGAGAAAGCAAAAGCAAAGGATGGCAAAGAGTATCCAGTTTTTAGACTTGAAGTTAGTTCTGCTTCACATCCATTCTATACTGGGAATGAGAAGTCACTTGATACTGCTGGTAGAGCAGAGAAGTTTAAGGCAAAGGTTGCCAGAGCAAAAAAGAAAGCTTAAGCTTTCTTTTTTGCTGAATCAGGATTAATGATCTATGATTAATGAATGATACAAATGCATTTTTCTTATTCTTTAATCTTGATTCAATAATCTTGTGACAACTATTTCATGGACTTAGAAAAATTTCTAAATAATTCAAAAACTTCCTATCTTGCGTCGGAGTACAAAAGATTAGAAAGACAAGAAAGTGAGACAAATGAAATGATAGCTAGTGATCCAACACTAGCTGATTTAGCGCATTCAGAATTAGAGTCTTTAAAACAACAGATGGATGTTTTACAAAAACAGATGGAGGGAATATTAGCAGAAGAAGAAAAAGAGGAGGAATTTCCTAACGAAGTTATTTTTGAGGTGCGCGCTGGAGCCGGTGGGGATGAAGCCTCTCTTTTTGCAGAAGAACTAGCGTACATGTATACAACTTATGCAAAAAACAAGGGTTGGGGAGTTTTTGCAGTGGATGAGTCACGTAGCTCTACTGGGGGATATAAAGAAGCGTCATTTGAAATAAGAGGTAAAGATGTTTATAAAAAACTTAGGTTTGAAACAGGGGTTCACAGAGTTCAAAGAGTACCATCTACAGAAAAGAATGGGAGAGTACACACCTCTACTGCTACTGTAGCCGTTCTTCCCGTTAAGAAGAAAACTACAATTGAGATTAAGCCCTCAGATCTCGAAATAGAGACCAGTCGTTCTGGTGGCGCAGGAGGCCAAAATGTAAACAAAGTTGAAACTGCAGTACGTATTATCCACAAGCCAACAGGGATAGATGTTCGTTCTACTGCTCAGCGCAGTCAGCTAAAAAATAAGGAAGCTGCCATGAGTATTCTTATAGCTAAGCTAGAAGCAAAAAAGGAGGCTGAGGAATCATCCAAGTATTCTGCAAATAGAAAAGACCAAATCGGCACTGCTGATAGGTCAGAGAAAATTAGAACTTATAATATTCTTCAAGATAGAATTACTGACCACCGCATCAAGCAGTCTTGGCATAATATTGAAAAAATTCTCGCCGGAGAAATCGACCCAATTATTGATGCAGTCAGTAGTTTTGATGGTCAGGTTTCTGAGGGAGGT
>JBAQWP010000044.1:0-11800 GCA_049298975.1 Minisyncoccia bacterium | reverse complement strand
TCACCTTTATCACCCTTGTCTCCTTTTTCACCTTGTGGACCAATAGCACCTATATCACCATCAATACCAGTAGGACCCTGGTCTCCCTTATCACCCTTTGGACCTTGAGCTCCGTCAGGGCCAGTGGCCCCAACAGGACCTTGTTCACCTTGTGGACCAGCGGGACCAGCGGGACCTTGTTCACCTTGTGGACCCTGAGCGCCTGTATCTCCCTTAAGACCCTGCTCTCCTTGATCTCCTTTTTCACCGTCTTTACCAGAAGGACCTTCAGTTCCAGCAGGACCCTGCTCTCCTTGAGGACCTTGTACACCCTGTTCACCCTGTGGACCAGCAGGACCTTGAATATTTCCAACATTTACAAAAGTTGTTCCATCACAAACCCAAAGATTACCAGCTATAAGATAAGCATCTCCAGCTGTACATGTCTCTGGTAACTCACTTTCTGAGTTTTTTGAGCCCATTATTTTTACACTTGTTCCATCCTTACCAGCAGGACCTTGTGCTCCTTGTGGGCCTTCAGCTCCTTGTGGACCTACCTGACCTTGTGGACCAGTAGCTCCAGAAGCTCCTTCCGGACCCTGACTGCCAGTGTCTCCCTTAGGACCCTGTACACCTTGTGGACCAGCTGGACCAACAGGACCAACTATGCCTTGCTCACCTTGTGGACCAGCAACTCCAGGATCTCCCTGTGGACCTATTGGACCCTGAGGACCTACTGGGCCTTGTGGACCAGCCAAGCTTGAGAAAGGTACTTTTGTGTACTTATTTTTACAAGTTGTCTTATTACTAAAACTTCCACCTATTATATAAACGTCAGCTTCATTCCCGTTGTTCTTAACACACATTGCTAGGGGAGTGGCTGCGTCTGCGGGCACCGCAACAAACATGGTTAGTCCAAGAACCACCACACCTACAAGTGTTCCAAGGCCTAACCGAATTACTGATTTACTCATAATCTTGATTATTAATATTGATAAAATAGAGACAAAGGAACGCCTAGGACGATTCTACTCTAAAATTCTACAGACACAACTAGACATTATTGTAAAACGTGTCTTTACAAGTTAGTCTTGCTAAACCAAAATAGCTCAGAATTCCCAGGAAACACTGAGTTATTTTCTATATTTAGTTTTTTATCTAACGACGCACAATCCTACACTTCCTGGGATAGAGGCTTCAGCTGCGTTTGGTGCACAAACCATAAACCTGTTTGATGATGTTGTTGAAATTTCATATCCAGTGACGGCCGTAGTCCCATTTGCTGGGTCAACTGGTATTCCAGCTGAGATATAAGTTGGAGCCAAACAAGAAATATCTTTTCCTGAAGTTCCAATTGAGCTAGTTGCTGAACCGAAGTAAACATTTCCACAAGACCAAAGACCTCTATTGTCAGCCACATTTTGGCCGATAGCATTTAGAATTGTGTTTATATTACTTAATCTCTGGGCATTTCTAGCTTGGGCGAACTGCCTTGAAGG
The DNA here is from genome assembly GCA_049298975.1 of Minisyncoccia bacterium. Lineage (GTDB taxonomy): Bacteria > Patescibacteriota > Minisyncoccia > Phycocordibacterales > DATDWN01 > C7867-006. The sequence goes on along the minus strand of JBAQWP010000044.1, from coordinate 10,322 downwards.
GTTTATAGCTATGATAACTATTGTTGCTAGTATAGCTATTATTCCGATAACAACCAAGATTTCTATAAGAGTAAAGCCCTTATTTTTATTTATTTTTTTCATAAATATTATAACTAAATTATTTTTAAACCACTAAAGTCATGGCAAAACTATCACAAGAGTCTGGCTTTGTGAAATAGACAGCGTCCTACTAATAGGTTGCAATTTCTTCCCAAGAATTGACTAAAAGTGTGGTTGGGTCGACATTTATTTTTAGATTTGTGAAATAATTACCAGTATTTGCCGTTACGAAGAGTATTCTAGGATTTCCAGAACTTGGAATTGGTCCTAAAGTACAACTATCCATACTATTAAATGCAATCGTGGATGTTGTTAGATGGGCCTTGTTGTTTGCGATGAGCAGTAAACCTTCGTCAGCACAAGCTTCAGCGTTTGAGAGACTCCTCTCCTTTAGTTCAGAAGCCAGTATATTATATCGTTCATAAAAACTAGAGGTTGAAAGTGTTAATGCAACCATGACAATTATTGATGAAATAATGACAACTGATATAAGGGCTACAAATCCATTTTGTGTATTTTTATAATCTTGCATATTTTTTTATAACAAAATCTTTTCCGTTTATAGTTGTAGTTGCAATTATTCCGTACGGATTTCCAGAAATAATGCTAAATTTCAAACATGAGGTAGAGGCGTTTATGGTTGTAAGAGGGTAATAGGTTACTCCATCATCCTGAATTTCAAGGTAGTTTACTCCCGCAGTTACGTTTGTTCTTATTCTTATGGGATTTGCGGTGTTGGTTTTTGAGATTGAAATACTTTGACTACATCCAGAGCCGGAAACTGTTGGGATAATCCCAGCGTCTAGTCCTGCAAAACTCCAGCTCATTTTTCTTAAAACAAAATTTCCTTCTTCCTCAGTGCGGTTTTTTTGATTAAGTAGGTCGGCACTTGAGATTATTTGGTAAGTAGCAACAAAACCGCTAGTCATGAGAATACTAAACAAAGCAATATATATGATCGTTTCAATAAGTGCGAATCCTTTTTGCATATTATGGGCTATAAATTATTTGGAAGTTTGGCGTAGATTGTCCGGTTGAGTATATAAAGTCTGGGTCATAATCTATTCCACGGTTTACTACGTTTCCGAAATTGTATTTTGCAATGTTGGTGATGTTGGATAAGTTCTCGATGTTCCATACCTGGAATTCTTGATTTGTTTTTGGTGTGGCGATGAAAGCAAATTTTCCTGCAACTCGAATAGCGTTTACTCCTGTGCCAATATCTACCGAACCTAGATAGGTAGTAGTGCTGTTGGCATTACTTATGTCATATACATACAAATCTGGGCCTGCTGGATTTGATTGTCTGCCGAGAAAAAGTTTGTTTCCAATCACAAACAGACTCATGCCATCTTGTGCACCAGGCAAATTTTGATTTGCAGAAGTTATCTCCGTAATGCTTAGTGGGTTGGTGACGTCAAAAACTCTTAATTCTTTGTCTATTTCATCTGTTGCAAAGTAAGCCAATCTTTTAGCGACACCGCCAATGATTTGATCTTGAACAACAATATCTTCGACTGTGCTACCAAGTTCCAAACCCTTACAAGCCACACTTCCTATTGGATATTCTGTAGGAGATAGAGGATTACTTACGTCAAAAATATGAAACTCAGGTCCTGCAGTGTATCGTGTTGTTAGGTATAAAGTGTTCTTATAAAAATATACCAAAAACCCCTGCGGAGCACTTCCAGTGACACAACTTGATAGACCTCTGAAGATTGCCGTTGGCTGTAGGGGGTTCGTTACGTCTATTATTTCCAGTTGTTCTGTTGAAGAAGCAATAGCAGCAAATGCATATATTTTCCCTGTCGCCGGGTATCTTGCGGCATCTATTGCATTGATTTGTTTTTTTGCATCAAAGCCGTTCGTGAAAGTTAAAAATAAACCTGAGTTCTGATTTAGGGTGGCATAGGTCGTGCTGGCTATAAAGAGGAAAGGTGACTTGTCGGCACCTATGTATACTATTCTGTTTAATTCATCAAGCGCTGTTGGTTTAGCCGGATTCATTGTGTCAGAGGCAAATCTATTTGGGTTATCCCAGCTTGAAGTAGGGGAATTATCTATACAATCACCACCAAGAGCTTTGGCAAGGATTTTATCTGTTAGGATTGTTCCCATTTCGACATAATTATTTTTTGTGCCACCTACAGTCCAACTTGTAGTTGTGGTGGCTTGTTTTTTACACTGGGAAATATCAGTCACAGTGATTTTTTCTAGGAAAGATATTCCACCAGAAATTTCTGTTGTGGTTGTAGATGTGACTGAAAGAAAGTCCACTCTAGAAAGCGATCTCACAGTTTCGAGTCCTTTGGATGTTCTATATATAGCTTCGTTAAAAACTTGATTATCTACTGACAAAGATTGATTTCCAAAAATGATCATAATCACGGCTGAAAGAGTCATACTTAAAACCGCAAAAGCAATTATTATTTCTAATACTCCACCACCTTTTTTGTAATAGTTGTTTATCATATTCCCATTAGAAATATCACATCGCTTATTTTTTATGTATTTAAAATTTCTGATCATTTTTTTGTATTTCTAACGGGATAAATTTTACCAATCTACTCTACCTGCAATATTTGTTGAAATAACAGATGTTCTTCCATTTTCACTTATAGTTATATCTACATTGCTAGTTTTGCCACTAAGTTGGGAAAAAATAATTCCTCCAGCATTACATGAAAATAAATTAGAGGTTGAGGTTATTTTTACTGTCGGGTTTGCTTCCAGGTGCTCATTCTCAGGATTTCCTGCGGAGTATGTTTTTTGGAAAAGTACATATTTGGGACTTGTGGGTGCTACTTCGTCTAGACAAACACCATGACTAACTTCCATGTAGTTACTCATTGCTCTGGCCCGAACTCGTTCAAGTACAGAGACAACATTTAGTCTTTCTGATCTAAAAATTGTTCCGTGTAGTGAGTCCAGTGAGGCAAGTAATCCAAAAGACATGATTATAGTGATGATTCCAATAACTACCACCAACTCAATTACTGAAAAACCACGATTTTTCTCTAACGGTCTCATGTCTTAGGAGTTAAGTGTTGAGTAATAGAATAAATAGGAGTAATTATGGAAATAGCTATAAAACCAACAAGGAGCCCCATAAAAATCATCAGAAATGGCTCAATCATGTTGGATAGGTTTTTTGTAAAATCTTCAATTTCTGCTTCATACATTTGGGATAAATATATGAGGGAGTTAGATAAGTTTCCACTTCTCTCGCCAACTGAAATGATTTGAGTGGATATGTCAGGGAATAACCTCGGTCTACTTTTTAGATATACAGACATTTGCTCCCCCTTACTTATTCTTTCAGCTATTTTTTCGAATTCTTTTTTATATACTAGGTTACTTAAAGTTTTTGAGGTTATTGGTATTGCTTCACTTATGGATATTCCGCTTTTAAGTAGTAGACCTATTGTTCGAGTAGAGTTTGAAAGGTTGTATTGTCTTACCATTTCACCCAGAACAGGAGTTTTTAAAATTAGGCTGTCAAATAAGTAGTGGAATCTTTCACTTTTTTTAAGCAGTGTGAAGATTAGCACGGTAATCGAGATTGTAGTTAATAAAACGATAGACCCGTAGTTTTTCAGGAATATACTGATTTTCATTACTACTCTAGTTGAAAGTGGAAGGGTGGCGCCGATACTTAGAAATATTGGAGTAATTTTTGGAAAAAGGAAAAGCATAAGAAAGCCTGTTATTGCAAAAGTCGCTAAGAGCACAATAATAGGGTAGACCAGGGAACCTATAATTTTCTTTCTTAGTTCCTGCTTTTTTCGAAGTTCTTCGGCTAGGTACTCGAGATTGTCGGATAATATACCAGTTGCCTCACCAAAACCAATTATGTTTATTGTGAAATCACCAAAGGAATTTTTGTGTTTTGCTAAACTTGTAGAAAGATACTGACCATTTGAAACATCACTTATAACTGAATCTAGTATGTTTTTATATGGACCACGTTTAGTTTGATCATTTATTATGTTTAAACTCTCAAGTATAGGGATGCCGGCTTTGATTAAAAATGACAACCTTTTAATAAAAAATATTTGTTCTTTAAGAGCTAGCTTCCCAAATGAGATATTTTTTATCCAACTGGTTTTTGCTTTTTTGTTTACGACATTTTTCATTTTATTCATGTATACATCTTAGGACTTCTTCAATTGTTGTTAGTCCCTCCCTAACTTTGTTTAGTCCATCTTCTATCATTGTTGTCATGCCTTGTTTTTTTGCGACCTTTTTTATTTCTAATGCCGTGGTTTTTCTTAGGATAGCTTCCTTTATTGTTTCATTGGCAACTAAAACTTCATTTATACATATTCGACCAGAGTATCCACTACCCAGACATTTTTCACACCCCTTTCCTCTGTAAAAATATTCAGTTTCTTCTACTAGTTCATGCAGAGGGCTGTCCTCTAAACTTTCAATCTCTGATTTGGTTATCTTTATTTTTTCTTTACATTCTGGACAGATTTTTCTTGCTAGTCTTTGTCCGACAATAAGGCTGACGGTTGAAGCTACTAGGTATTCTTCAATACCCATATCAAGTAGTCTTGGTAGGGTAGTGGCGGCATCGTTTGTGTGGAGCGTAGATAGAAGTAAGTGACCAGTTAGGGCAGTATTTACTGCTATCCCAGCTGTTTCTGAGTCTCGGATTTCACCGACCATTATTATGTTTGGGTCTTGTCGAAGAATGCTTCTGAGCCCAGAAGCAAATGTAAGTCCAGTTTTGGCATTTACTTGTATTTGCTCTATATTGTCTACGGCATACTCTATGGGGTCTTCTATTGTGATGATAGATCTGTCAGCGGAGTTGAGCATTTTAACTAGAGTGTAAATAGTCGTAGTTTTCCCAGAACCAGTTGGGCCAGTAACCAGAATCATTCCATTTGTGCGCTTTAGAGCCGATTTTATTTTCTTTTGGTAGGACTCAGAAAAACCAAGTGCATCTAGAGAGAAGTTTTCTGCCTTGTCAGAAAGGATTCTAAGCACGACGTTTTCACCATGGTATGTTGGGACAATTGAGACACGTAAATCTATTTGTTCATTTGTCTCAATGGAGTTGTATCTAAACCTTCCGTCTTGGGTTGATTGGTGTTCGTCGGTACGAAGTTTTGAAAGAACTTTTATTCTGGATATTATCTCGTTGTGAATATTTTTCGGTAAAACATAACTTTCTTGCAAAACTCCATCTATCCTAAATCTGACCCTAATATCGTTTAGTCTTGGATCAATATGTATATCTGAAGCATTAGTTTTATGGGCATTTTCAATAAGGGAGTCTACGATTTTTACAATCGAAGCATCTTTTCCTCGCCCAATTTCTGTATCGATCTCACTATTTATTGTTATCTCCTTGTCCATGAAGTAGAAAGACAGGCTGTCTTTGGCCGTACTCTACATCATGGCTAGTTGTAGGACAACTTGCTAAATTCTAATTATGGGTTGCTTTTTTTACCGCCTTTGCAACTTCTTTAGCTACTCTTTTGTCAAAAGGGTTTGGAATTATGTAAGAAGGGGAGAGATCTTTCTTAGAAACTAGTTTTGCTATTGCTTCAGCCGAGGCAAGTTTCATTTTTTGGGTGATTTGTCTGGCTCCAGAGTCGAGTGCTCCTCGGAAAATACCTGGAAAAACCAACACGTTGTTTATTTGGTTGGGATAGTCACTTCTTCCTGTGCCAAAAACCTTTATTTTAGTTTTTCTTGCGTTTTCTAAACTTATTTCTGGAATTGGGTTAGCCATAGCAAAAACTATAGGGTCATTAGCCATTGTCTCTACCCATTCTTTATTTAGAACATTACCAGTGGATACACCTATAAATACATCAGTATCTTTGATTGCCTGCTCAAGTGATCCAGAAAGTCTGGCTTTGTTGGTCTTGTCTGCAATTTTTTGTTTGTAGTTGTTAAGATTGTCGCGGTTCTTGTATATGATTCCAATTCTATCAACTATTAACATTTTTTCTCTATTTACTCCATATTCAATAAGTAAATTTGCTGTTGCAATAGCTGCAGCGCCAGCACCGTTTATTACGACTTTAATATTTTCTTTCTTCTTTTTTACAACTTTGAGGGCATTTATAAGAGCTGAGAGTACTACAATAGCCGTGCCGTGTTGGTCGTCATGCATGACTGGGATATCTAGCTCTCTTTTTAGTCTTTCTTCTATCTCAAAACATCTTGGCGCGGAAATATCTTCGAGGTTTATCCCACCAAACCCAGGAGCAATATGTTTAATTGTTTTTATTATCTCTTCCGTATCTTGAGTGTCGAGGCAAATAGGGTAGGCGTCCACATTTGCGAATTCTTTAAATAGTATTGCTTTGCCTTCCATTACAGGGAGCGCTCCATATGGTCCGATGTTTCCTAGGCCTAGTACGGATGATCCGTCAGATATAACCGCCACCGAGTTCGATTTAAGTGTAAGTTTATTGGCGAGGTTTTTGTCTTTGGCAATAATCCTTGAAACTTCTGCGATGCCAGGAGTATAAGCAATCGAAAGATCATCTTTGTTCTTTATTTTGACTTTACTTTTGATTTCGATCTTTCCCTTCAGCTTTTTATGCAAGATTGCAGATTTTTCGTAGTAATTCATAAGTCTAGTATTGTAGCATACGAAGTAGTATTCCAAGGCTCACCAAAAATGGTTAGACTTGACAACAACCTTAATCACTGTAGGGTGTGCTTTATGTGCGGAATATTTGCTTATACAGGGAAAAATGAGGCTTTACCTATACTTCTAGATGGTTTGAGTACTCTTGAATATAGAGGCTATGACTCAGCGGGGTTATATGTGGAAGATTTAGGCTGTGTGAAATCAGTAGGTGAGGTGGCAAACCTGAGAAAGAAACTATCAACTCTTTCTGAAAGTAAATCTACTTCTGGCATATCTCATACCAGATGGGCTACCCACGGTTTACCTACAGAAACAAATGCTCATCCTCATTCAGACTGCACGGAGAACTTCTGGCTGGTGCATAACGGAATTATTGAGAACTACAAAGAGTTAAAACAGACGCTCGAAAGTAACGGACACAAGTTTAAGTCAGAGACGGATACAGAAGTTTTGGCTCATCTAATAGAAGAGAATTACAAATCCGAGAGTGATTTCGAAAAGGCGGTTTTCTCCTCACTTAAGGAAATTAAAGGAACATATGGTATTGCGGTAATATCGAAATCGGAGCCAGAGAAAATAATTACTGCTAGAATGGGCAGTCCTATTGCTGTTGGTATAGGTGAGGGAGAAAATTTTATTGCTTCTGACTCATCTCCAATACTTAGGCACACTAAAAGTGTTTTGTATTTAAATGATGGGGAGGTAGCTATTATCACTCCAAATACTTATTCGATTTTTAATTTGGACTCAGTATCAATAAATAGAGAACCAGAAATACTAGAATGGGATGCGGAGCAGGCTCAAAAGGGGGGTTATGAGCATTTTATGATTAAGGAAATAATGGAAGGCCCTGATGTTATCGCAAATGCTCTTAGGGGTAGAATTATTTTGGATGAGGGCAATTCGAAACTTGGAGGATTGAAGCAGGTTGAAGAAAGATTATCTAAAATAAATAGAATTGTGATAGTTGGATGTGGTACCGCATACTATTCAGGTCTTATTGGGGAATACATGATAGAAGAATATGCTGGTATGCCAGTTGAAGTTGAGATTGCTTCCGAGTTTAGATATAGAAATCCGATTGTAGATTCCAACACTGCCGTCATCGCAATTTCACAATCGGGAGAAACTATAGATACACTCTCCGCGCTTCGCGAAGCAAAAATGAAAGGTGCACTTGGCTTGGGTATTGTTAACACTGTTGGCTCAAATATTGCCAGAGAGACAGAGGCAGGCGTTTATAATCATGCTGGACCTGAGATGGGTGTTGCTTCGACCAAAGCATTTATCTCCCAGATTACGGTTTTGTCTCTACTTACTCTTTTTTTAGGAAGACAAAGACAACTTTCATTAGCTGATGGTCAAAAATTAGCAAAAGAAATTTTGGACTTACCGAACAAAGTAAAAGAAATACTGGCTCAGAGCGAATCAATAAAGAAAGTTGCAGAAAAATATTTGAATTACAAAGACTTTCTATATATTGGCAGAAAGTACAGCTACCCAATTGCATTTGAAGGTGCACTGAAATTGAAAGAGGTCTCCTATGTTCATGCCGAAGGTTGTGGGGCGGGGGAGATGAAACATGGACCTATTGCCATGATTGACGAGAATTTCCCGACTATTGCTATAGCACCAAAAGACTCTGTTTACGAGAAGACACTTTCAAATATACAAGAAATAAAAACAAGGAAAGGAAAAGTTTTGGCGATTGCTACAAAAGGGGATGAAAAAATAAAAGATTTGGTGGATGATGTGATATATATTCCAGAAACTATTGAGGCATTGTCACCAATTCTAACTGTTGTGCCACTTCAGTTGTTTGCATATCATTTTGCAGTTAATAAAGGATACAACGTTGATAGACCAAGGAATCTCGCTAAGTCTGTGACGGTTGAGTAATAATCCCTCATATACTATTTTTTAGGCAGAGGAATAAAGATGCTCACTTTACGCTTGTATTCTGCAAAGTCAGGATTCTCTTCCATTTTTTTCTCCAGCATTGGGATGCCTGAAACTTTTAAAATTAAAAAGGTGATGGTGATGGGGCCAATAATACTAAGCCAGCCATTTGTAACTGAGAGAGCAACTAGCCACAAGCCCCACCACTGTGTGACCTCCCCAAAATAGTTTGGGTGACGTGTGTATGACCAAAGTCCACTTTGCAGTAGCTTGCCTTTGTTTGCAGAATCTTTAATAAATCGGGCTAACTGTGCATCACCAACTGTTTCAAAGAAAAAGCCAACGAGCCAAACTATTACACCAACTAGGTCAAGTAAACCAAGTGAAGCCCCAGCATATCTATTTATAAACAAAACCGGCATCACAATGAGGAACAATAATACTCCCTGTAGTAGATAGACCTGAAAGTACGAGCGGAGATAGAACCATTTACCCCATTCCTTGCGCCAAGCCAGGTAGCGATAATCCTCAGTTTTGTATCTGTTGCGTGTGTAAATATGCCAAGCTAAACGTAATCCCCAAACGCTTACCAAAATAGCCACGATCAGATTTCTTGTTCCAGAGTAACCCGAAATAAAAAAAGACATCCAAGTCATAAGCACAAAACCCAAACCCCATGCTACATCTGCAACGTCATTTCTTTTTTTAACCAAAGAAACCACGAACCACAAGCTCATGTAGGCAAATAATATCAAAGCAAGAGTTAGAAAATAATTCATAAACCTATTTTACTCGCGATAAAGTATGTCGCGACAGAGACCGACGAGGCGAGTACTGCGCCCCAGATCAAATCAACAATAGTGACTAGTAGAGGCCAGTCTTTCGCCACCGCCAAATTTGTCAGGTCGTATGTTGCATAGCAGACTAGGCCAAACAATGCTCCATAGAGAAGAGCGAGGGTCCAAGTGCCCTTTTCCATAGCAGGAGAGATAACAAACACTACTAGACCAGCTATAAATATAAGATAAAAAATAATGGCAGCCGCCCAGTTCACATCAGCTTTCATCAGGGGGCCAATCTGGGCACGATAAAAATCTTTTGCAACAAGTCCGAGCCAAACCATGTCGATAGCAAAGAATACAGGAAGTGCAATAGCAAAAAGTTTTATAAACATACTACCAGTTTAAATAAGTTATGGTTATTTGTAAAACGGAAGCAAAAGAAACCCAAAGCAAGTAGGGGACATTTGCATAAACTGCCCAACGTAAGTCTGGTGAAGCATGCCAGAGAGCTGAAAGGCCCCAGATAAGAGTGCCGAGGACAAGAAGAATATCAAGTGATGCTAGGAAATTATTTTCAAGACCAAATTGGATTGGAGTGAATGCGAAATTAAAAATTAAATTAAGAATAAATGGCAGAGCTACCATCCACGCTAACTTACCATTAAATGCTCTGTAAAAAACTGTGCCAAAAGTGACGGCGATAATCGCGTATAGCACCGTCCACACTGGCCCGAAAAGCCAGCTCGGCGGTGCCCATGATGGTTTCAAAAATTCAGCGTATTGTGTTGGTTCATTCATATCTTTATTCTACCATTATTATTTCAATTTGTTCCTGCGGTATTCATTGTACAAAATTCGAACCTTTTTTGAAACCAATCCTGACGAAGAAATCTGAACTGCACCCCGCCACAATATGTCTGGGGCAAAGGAGGCGGGGTGATGGACTCGCCCGCGCGGAG
>JBAQWP010000043.1:0-6692 GCA_049298975.1 Minisyncoccia bacterium | reverse complement strand
GTTAGGGATCGAAAACCTTTGATAATTTTTTACGAGTTCACGAAGTAAAAAACAGAACAGGCTAAAATAGTTTGGGAAATTATTTTAGAAGGTTGTCGATATTTTTGAGTGAAACGATAAAATATCATACAACTTGAACTGAACTCGTAGAGTTTACTGAAACTGTAAGTTTCGATCCCTGCCGTCACAGCCAACAAATTAGATAGTATTTTTACTTTGTAATAAAACACATTTTTCTTGATTTTATTGTACTTATCCCCATTTATCTCACTGACAGATGGTCAAATAAAATGATTGAAGAATATGATCTTGTCGCAACAGCTCGTGATAGGGGAAGACCCCAAAAAGGTACCTGACCCTATTTTTCTACAGCAATAATAGTACCTGACCCTATTTTCATTTTTCTATTTTTACATAATTTGAATCCAAACCAAAGTTCTGGTGGACCAAAGAATGGTTCCTGACACCTTTTCCCTTTTCCACCCATTTATAAAAAATTAGTTTCTCGTTTTGAGTCATTTGATGTTTGGTCATGTTTGTTATAGGATGGCTCACATGAATAAAAAAATCATAATTTTGATTGCAGCAATAATAGTAGTGTTTGTCCTGAGTGTAATAGTTGGTTTTCCTTACAGCGGATCTGAAAAATTGCCTCAAAAGTCAGATTTGGCTAATAACTCAGCTGAGAATCTAGATAGTATAAATAATTCAACTAGCACAGTTGATCCGAAAAATATCAATTCAACACCTTCCTCTGCAATAAGGAATGGTAAAATTGAGACTGCAACTTATACTCTTGATATACCTTCAACTTGGAAGGCGGCAGATGCGTCGCAAGTTGTAGTTTCTGATATTGAGACACGAAACGCAACTGCAATTTATAAATTGGACGAAAATTGTTATGCAATTTTCGGAGCACCAACTTCACTTGTACCAAATCAAAAAGATGAGCAGATAGTTATCCTAGAAGGAAAGCAATTTCCAGTAAGTGCTTACACAATAGGTGGAGGAACACAGGAACATCCATGGCCAGAAAGACAGGTAAATGTATTAAAATTGTCTTCTGATGTTGCTGGTAATATTATTTATAACAGTACTATTAGTAGTGATTTCAAAGACTGGCATCGTAATTTAAAATGTCACGATGATTTTTTTGCTGCACTTTCGAGAAACCTTAAGTTTATATCTTCTCCATCAGCTTCAACTCTTCAAGATTTTAAGGGAGGTACCCTTACTCTCAAAAGTGTCTCACAAGGTTACTCCACAACAGCTCAACAAAATTCTCTTGTATTTATTGCAAGTAATGGATCAAAGAATTTTGTTCTTCCAACTGATTCTTTGAATTTACTTACCACAGGATTTGATACTGCAAATTATCCAACTATCTATGGAAGTGGTTTGTATTATCTAAATAAAGATAAATACCTTGAAAGATACGATTTATGGTCGGGTTCAGCTTCGATCGTGCCTTTAGTCACACAGATGGTACAGAGAAAAGATATCGCAATAGGGCACGAACCTCTTATTAGTTTTTATCCATATAAAAATAAGATATGGTATCTAGGATCAGAACAGCCATGTAATCTTAATACTGCACCTAGCAATACTTGTAATACAGAACTAAGATCATTTGATTTGTCTACAAAAATGGATGTAGTTATTAAACGTCTTCAAGCCGGCAAAATAGTATTTATTGATCCGAGCGAGAATGCATTATATGCAGAAGGTTATCGTGGAGAAAACAATGAATGTATCTCTAATAAAGGTGGAATAGTTAAGTTAGATCTAAATACGGGAAGTCTAAACGTGCTAGTGAAAGGTATATGTAACAGTAATGAAATAGAAAGTCATACAGATATCAATAAAAGAAATTCTATTGTTAAAAAAATGAGTCTGTTCATCTCAATGACTGATACTTTCTCAATCGGTGACAGTGTATTATCACCACTTGCTCCATCAGCACCAATTCTTCCATATACAATACGATTTGTTTCCAATTAATTTTTAAAGTATATAGTTCAAACACTTACTTCAAAAATGTTGGCAAGCGTTTTCATTTAACACAAAACTCTACACATTAAAACCAGTGTTCACCTAGAAGACCCCAAAAAGGTACCTGACCCCATTTCCATTTCCCCACATTTCCCATTCACCTTTTTCCTACAGTTTGAGTAAAGTAAGTAACTTACTTACCAACATATTTTTTGATGACCTTTCGTGGAGCTAAAACTTTTGATATAGTTTTGTAGTGGAAAATGTCTCAGATTTTTCTCTAGAAACATAGCAACAAAACTTAAAGACGATATGGAAACACAATAAAATGCTCTCTCTCATTATTCCATCATTTATAGCAGGACTTATAACCTTTCTTGCTCCGTGCACGCTTCCTTTGGTGCCAGCGTACCTCACCTTTATTGGCGGTGCTTCAGTTAAGGATTTGGGCGATAAAGATAAAGTCGGTAAAGCCAGAGTAAAAGTGTTTTTGAACGGATTATTTTTTGTCTTAGGTTTTAGTTTTGTTTTTATTTCACTTGGACTTTTTGCTGGAACAATTGGAGGGTTTGTTTCTTCAGGCAGAATTTGGTTTTCTCGTATTGGGGGACTGGCAGTGATTTTATTCGGACTGGTTATGCTTGAAGTTATAAATATTCCAAGTCTTACATCCGAAAAGAAATTTCAAATAAATCCCAATAGTGCTAGACGTGGTACTTACGGATTTTCTTTCTTCCTTGGTGTAGTGTTTGGTTCTGGCTGGACTCCATGTATAGGTCCGATATTGGGTTCTGTTCTTGTTATCGCAGGTTCTAGCGCTACAGCTGGATCAGGGGCCATTCTGCTTGCAGCATTCTCTTTGGGTCTAGCTATTCCTTTTCTTCTAATTGCCCTGGGCATAGGACGAGCACAAAAGTTAATAGATAGACATGCCGATAAACTTGGCTTCGTAACAAAAATTGGCGGAGTTTTAATAATCATTCTAGGGGTGTTCCTCCTGGTAGACAAAATGTACCTTCTAGCCTCTTATGGGTATAAAATTTTGGAATTTTTTAATTACGATAGTTTAATGAATTATTTATAACAACCCTTAAACTTTGACATATTAATGAATTATTATATTCTAAAGTGAGGAGGATTGATGCGCTTATCTTTGGCCGGGCTGAAAGTCCTGAGTTTTCTTTTAGATCAAACTAAGGCGTGTTCCGGATCAGAAATAATCCGGGCAATAGGAATAAAGGGTGGTACATTGTATCCACTCTTGGCACGATTTGAAGAGGAGGGTTGGGTAAGCCGAAGATGGGAAAAAGTTGATCCTGAAAATCTTGGTCGTTCACCAAGACTATATAAGATCAGCCGCAGAGGAAGGCTGTATGCCGAGAACGAAATCAGAAATCTCATGATGAATCAATAAGCCCGCAGAGCTCTGCTCTCGCGGGCATCTCTGTTTACATAAGTCTCAATTTTATTATTTCAACTCCATCTTAATCTTCCTCCAATTTAGAGTTCTGAATGTGTCCAGTAGGTAGTATTTATTTGACAAAATGTACACTTACTATAAACTGACCAAATGCAAAAAAAGTTTCTCAGCGCTGCACAAAATGCAGCTTTTATTTTTTTTCTTTATGTGCCAACAGCACTAGTTTTTTATCTTACCTTTACAACTGAATACATACCTGTTGAAACTTTTACTACAACTCGACTCATTGTATTTCTTTTGTTTGCCCCGATCCTATTGAAATATGTAGTCCATCTATTGATAGCACCTTTGTATCCACTGGTAGAACGCGGGAAGTGGAAAAAAAATATATCCACATATACTCCATCGGTATCAGTTCTCATACCTGCATGGAATGAAGAAGTAGGAATTGTTTCTACCATTCGTTCCATCTTAAATATTAGATATCCAAAACTTGAAATTATTATTGTTAATGACGGTTCGACTGACAATACTCACAAGGTGGTAAATGATTTTATTGAAAATTATCAACTTACACATGATGATAAAACTGCATCAATAATATATCGTGTGGTTCCCAATGGAGGAAAAGCTCGAGCACTAAATACGGTTCTACCAATAGCACAAGGTGAGATTTTGGTAACAATAGACGCAGACAGTGCAATGGAACCAAGTGCATTAAAAAATCTTGTTAAACATTTTATTGATCCCAAGGTAGCATCAGTTGCAGGCAATGTCGTTGTTGGTAACCGTAAAAAGCCAATCGGTCTTTTGCAACAACTAGAATATTTATATGGTTTTTACTTCAAACGAGCAGATTCTTTATTTAATGCTGTATATATCGTCGGTGGTGCAGCCGCGGCATATAGACGTGAATTAATTGTTGAGCTAGGCGGTTATGATACTAACAGCATTACTGAGGATATCGAGTTGTCTACTCGTCTTCAAGATAATGGTCACAAGGTTCGTTATGCTGCTGATGCCATTGTTTACACGGAGGGTCCTTCTGATTTTTCTGGCTTATGCCGTCAGCGTCTGCGTTGGAAATACGGTAGGTTACTCACCTTTCATAAGTATAGACATCTCTTTTTCAGCTTGGATTCAAAACACAATCCTTATTTAAGTTTTTTCATATTACCATTGGCATTGTTTGCTGAATTTCTTTTATTCTTCGAAGGCATACTGCTAATTATTTTCTATTTGTATACTTTTTATTCAAATGATTATTTGCCTCTTGCTTTCGTCATTTGTCTGTTAACGGTTGTTGTCGGAATACAAATTATTTCTGACCCGAACATGCGTTATCACAAGAATCTTTTTTGGATAGCACCAGGTGCATGGGTTTTGTTTTATTTCATGGACTTTGTCGAATATCGTGCGTTAATAGGTAGCATTAGGCACATTGTTACAAAACGTGATCTTTCTTGGCAAAATTGGACCAGATTGGGTGTTTTTGAAAATGATTAGAATAAGAATAATGCATAGATTTAAACCACTTCAAAGGGTGACTAATATTCAATTAAATCTAATCAACAAAAATACAAAAACCCGGACAGGGCGCGAAACAAGCTGTATCAGTTCGATCTATCGAACCTAGATCGACGGCTCGATTCATTTACTCTGTCAACAAGAAACGCCTCGTAATTTCACGAGGCGCTCGTCTTGTGCAAAAAGTAAATTTTTAATTCCTTCCAACACTAAACACTAATTAGAAAAATCAGGTCCTGGAGCTTTATCATTCGCGAAATTAGATGATGAATTACCGTCTGAAGTCATAGGTGAAATAAAATCTCCCATTGATCCTCCTGCAGTAGTTGGTCCAGCACAGTTTAATGGGTTTGTGCACCTCCATGGGCCAGGAGATAATGATGGCAACACCCCGTTTCCATTTCCTGATGCATTTGACGTATTACCATAAATTACTCCAGAGATTAGTCCACCAACATTATTCTGACCAAGCAGTGTGGCAAGATCCTGCAATCCTTGTCCTACGCCTGCAGCTGAAGCCGTGCTAAATACTGAAAAAGCAAAAACGAAAACAAGTGAAAAAACTATTTTTCTCATAATTATTTTATTCTATTAAAAACTTCTAATAATACACAGATTATACAGTACATAAATTTTTTTTGAAAAAATATGTGAACAACTCATCCACACGTAAAGGTAGTTGGTGTCCTTCAAGCTTAACCACATCAAAAAACCTAGATGGGAACAATGAGTTCTGGTAAATAATGTACTTGTATTAATTACTTTATATAATCAAAAATCGCCGTAAGGGCGATTTTTGGTTGAACGTGTGCTTGTTTTTAATCTTAACTATTGAGGAAGCAAGACGGTGTCAATTACATGGATTACGCCATTAGTTGTCATGATGTCATACAGGATAACTTGGCTTTCATTAATAAACAATTTGCCGTCTCTAACACTGATTGCTATGTTTTGTCCATTAACAGTTGGCGCACTGGTCAGTGTTGACGCCACGGTAGCTGGTACTTCACCAGAGACAACGTGGTACTTGAGGATTGCAGTAAGTGTTGGTATGTCATTTAAGAGTGCGGCCACAGTTCCTGGAGGTAATTTCTCAAACGCTTGGTCAGTTGGCGCAAAAACTGTAAACTTACCCTCGCTCTTTAGCGTGCCGACTAAATCTGCTGCGGTCACTGCTGCGGTAAGAGTTGTGAAGTTTCCATTACTTACCAAGACATCCACAATGTCTGATTGTGTTGTGCATGGAATTCTGTTTTCTCGGTTAATAAGTCTCTGCAAAGTCCTTATTATTTTATGATTTTCTTGGTCAAATTTACCAAAAAATTTATCCTGCCATCTATCATTCATCTCACACCTGACTTGTTTGCCTCGGTGTTTCCAAGCGTTGTCATGCGAAGACGCAAAAGATGATAATGGGGCACTTAGACCAATGCCTAGCATGAGAGCCAGGAGAGTCACTTTTATTGTACTTCTTTTCATTATTAATATTTATAATTATGCTATTAAATCCTATCTTGCGGTATACTACGATACTTCTATAGCCGAAGTTTCTATTCTACCGGATGTCATACACTTATAGATCCAATTTTATTACATTGAATTTTACTTATCTAAATTAATCAAGTGTGCACCAACATCGAAACATCACAAGCACCGTTTTCTAGTCAATAGCTTGGACGCGATTTGTTAATAATTGTGTTGGTGTTTTGAATTGAATTCCCATGTGTAATCTTTCTGTATTGTAGTAACGAAT
>JBAQWP010000042.1:0-5534 GCA_049298975.1 Minisyncoccia bacterium | reverse complement strand
AAAAAAAAGCGACTGCTGAGATTTTGAAAGTGTATAAACTCAAGCGCAAAAAATAATATGACACTTTCAATCCTTATTTTAAGAATTGGACTTGGGATTACATTTGTTCTTACGGGTGTTTTGATTCTGAAAGACGATGACAAGTGGACTCGTATGTTACCAGGTTGGTTTTCCAAATATCTGCCTTCTGCAAAATTTTTCATGATCGCAACGGCAATTGGTGACCTTATCCTAGGCGCTTGGCTTCTCTCTGGATATTTTACTGGTATTGCCGCGTTTCTTGCGGTACTGCATTTGCTTGGAGTCTTAATTGTGTCCGGCAAGGACGAGTTCCATGAGGTTTATAGAGACATCGGGCTTCTGTTCGCCTCCATTGCTCTCGCCGTGTATTTTCTTTTTTAAATTTTTATGAACCACGATCACAACAAAATACAAGAAAAAGATTCTGGTACGATTTGGACCTGCCCCATGCATCTTGAAGTACAACAGGATCATTCCGGTTTCTGCCCCAAATGCGACATGAGGCTTGTTAAGAATAGCCTGGAGGAAAAGTACGATAACCACGGAGGCCATATGATGGGTGATGTCTCCAAGATGGGATTCTGGGAGAAATTCAAAATGAGTATGTCGATGACTATGGGAATGGATCATACTGGCCTTGCTGGTCGGGAAATGGCGCGTCTTATGGAAATAGACATCCGGAATAAGTTTTTCTTTTCACTTCTCTTAACAATTCCAATCATCCTGTATTCGCCGTTAGGTACAGAGTTTTTGAAGCTCAATTTACCATCCCCGATACCGCTTCCGTGGCTCCTGTTTATTCTTACTACACCGGTATTTTTCTATTCCGGATGGATTTTTCTATATTCAACCTACTTTGCTCTCAAAAATAAGACGCTCAACATGGCCGTGCTTATTGCGGTTGGAATCACGGCGGCCTACGGCTTCAGCGTCCTCCTTACTTTGACTGGCGGAGCAGATTCATACTATGAGGCGGCCGCCATGCTTATTACTTTTGTCTTGTTCGGGCATTGGATGGAGATGAAATCTCGTCGTGGCACAACCGATGCACTTCAAGCCCTTTTCAATCTCGTACCGCCTCAAGCCAGAGTCTTCAAAGATGGTAAGGAAATAATGGTTTCAACTTCAGATATACAGCTTGGCGATATTATCATTCTTAAACCGGGCGACAAAGTTCCGGTTGATGGTGAAATTATCGAGGGAGAAACCGCAATTGATGAATCATTGGTTACAGGGGAATCAATCCCTGAAACTAAAAATATTGGTGATCAAGTAATCGGCGGATCAATCAACACCACCGGGTCGGTGAAATTTAAAGCAACAAAAATAGGTAAAAATACTGCCCTCGCCCAGATTGTGCGCATGGTTGAGGAAGCGCAGAATTCCAAAGCGCCGGGGCAAAAAATTGCTGACAGGTTTGCCAAGTATCTTGTTATTGCGGCGGTAGGATCTGGTCTCTTGGTTTTTGGAATTTGGTTTTTCATCGTCGGTTCGCCGTTAATGCTTGCGCTCTCGTTTGCTATCGCTACCGTGGTCATTGCATGTCCTGATGCTCTTGGACTTGCCACTCCGACAGCTGTCGCAGTTGGGACCGGTTTGGGGGCAAAGCATAATATTCTCATAAAGGATGCGCCAACACTTGAACAGGTATCTAAAATTCAGGCGATTGTCTTAGATAAGACAGGAACTCTCACTGAGGGTAAGCCCAAGGTGACAGATATAGCGACTGTAGAAGGTTTCAGTGAGGAGGAGGCACTTCAACTGGTCGGTGCCGCAGAGGCGAAATCATCCCATCCTTTAGCTCAAGCAGTTCTCGACGAACTCAAATCACGAAAATTAGAAATGCCTCAAGACGTAGAGAAGTTTGAAAATCTTTCAGGCCTTGGAGTTAGAGCAACTGTTTTAAATAAAAACATACTTGTCGGAACTGTGCGACTTATGAAAGAAAATAATGTTGCTCTTGGAAGTTTGGAGCAAAAAATCAATGAATTCCAAGATCGAGGAGAAACGATTATGGTACTTGCTATCGATAGGGATATCAAAGCCGTGATAGGAGCGCAAGACCCAATTAAACTAAATGCGGTAAAAGCAGTAGTTCACCTTAAGGAATTAGGAATTGAGATTGCAATGATCACTGGTGATAATAAACTGACTGCGGAAAAAGTAGCAAAGCAGATAGGTATAGAAAGAGTGTTTGCGGAAGTGATGCCTGCTGATAAGGTAAGTTATGTTAAAAAGCTCCAGCAAGAAGGAAAATTCACAGCCATGGTTGGCGATGGAGTAAATGATGCACCCGCTCTCGCCCAAGCCGATGTCGGTATCGCTATTGGAGCAGGCACTGATGTCGCTATTGAAACAGCAAAAGTTGTACTTATGAAATCTGATCCAATGGATATACTTCGCGCAATCACCTTAAGCAAGGCAACAGTTCGTAAAATGAAGCAGAATCTTTTCTGGGCTTCAATCTATAATGTTCTTGCCATACCAATTGCCGGTGGAATACTATATCCAAATTTCGGTATTATGCTCAGGCCGGAATTCGCGGCACTTCTTATGAGTATTTCGTCAATAATTGTTGCGACGAATGCAGTATTACTTAAAAGAGTTGAGAAGGATTTAATTGCTGTATAAATTAACTTAAAATATATGAATACACCAACTTCGTTCAGTACAAGAAAAATATACATTTACATAATAATCATAATCCTCATATTTGTTGGTCTGTTCTACTTTGTGAGCCAATCAAATAAGCCATTTTCAACTGATGTTTCCACGCTATCCACAGCAAAAGAATCGCAAATAGTGGAACTTAAAAATGGCGATACGTACAATCTAACTGCAAGTATTGTGAAAAAAGTTATCGCAGGAAGTGAGGTTAAAATGCTTGCCTATAACGGCTCAATCCCAGGACCGACGATTAAAGTTCCAAAGGGAGCAGAAATTACTATCAATTTCACAAATAATACAGATGTTCCTACAACAGTTCATTCTCACGGTGTAAGACTGGATAATAAATTTGATGGAGTGCCCGACGTGACACAAAAAGAAGTTGGCTTGGGAGAATCTTTTGTATATAAAATAAAATTTCCAGATGAGGGTATCTACTGGTATCACCCACATGTTCGTGAGGATTATGCACAAGAGTTAGGACTTTACGGAAATTATATAGTTACATCACCAGAGAAGAACTATTGGTCAGAAGTTGATCGTGAGGAAACGTTATTTCTTGATGATATTTTGATTGAAAATGGAAAAATAGCTGGTTTCTCATCTGTTGCTGACCATGTACTTATGGGACGTTTTGGAAATGTAATGTTAGTAAATGGGACAGATAAATATAACTTAAATATAAAACAGGGTGAACGAGTTAGGTTCTATGTTACAAACTCTGCTAATACACGTGTATTCAACCTTTCAATTCCAAATACTCGTATGAAGCTGGTTGGTGGTGACAATGGGAAATATGAGAGAGAAGAATGGGTGGACAGTGTACTCATTGGTCCATCAGAAAGAGCAGTTGTTGAGATTTGGTTTGATAAAGATGGAAATTATCCGATACAAAACTTAACCCCAAATAAAACATATAGTATGGGTAATATAAAAGTTTCTTCCGCACCAGTCACCACTTCTTATTTTCTTGTTGCTCGTACAAATGAAGATGTTATAAATTCAATAAATCCATTCAGACAATATTTTGATAAAAAATCTGATAAGAGTCTTGTTTTGACTGTTGATATGGGGGGTATGGGTGGAGGTAGTCATATGATGCCAGACGGAACCATGATGTCTAATAGTGGAATGATGATGGGAGCTCCCGATAGTGAAAAAATAGAGTGGGAGGATAATATGGCTATGATGAACTCGATGTCCTATGCCAATACTGTCAAATGGAAAATTGTTGATACTGATACAAAGAAAGAGAATGAAAAAATAGATTGGAGGTTTAAAGTTGGAGATAAGGTAAAAATAAAAATCTTCAATGATCCAAAGTCTATGCATCCTATGCAACATCCTTTTCATATTCATGGCCAAAAGTTTTTGGTTTTATCTACGAACGGTGTGAAAAACACAAATATGGTTTGGAAAGATACAACTCTCATACAGAAAGGAGACACTGTAGAAATATTGGTAGACATGGAAAATCCTGGTATGTGGATGGCACACTGTCATATTGCCGAGCACTTGGAAGCGGGCATGATGATGCAGTTCGAGGTATGGTAGCCCTTGAAGGGTCGTCTAAGATTCAAACAGGAAAAAGATAATAAAGGCTAAACTTTAAAACTGATATAACCTCAAATCTTATTTCTTATACTTTAAAATAATAGAAACATTATTAGTCGGTAAAATGTTGCCTACTATATAAGCATATGCTAATATATCTATATGGGAGATTTATGTAAGGAAATAGAACAGCTCGGTAAAGGTATTGGGAGTGTGCCCCGGTATCGCATCGTCGAAGCACTTCTACGTAGCGAGAAGACGGTCGGCGAATTAGTTAAAATTGTCAAACTTTCCCAACCATCGGTCTCACAACATTTGAAAACCTTAAAATCAAGTAACCTGGTAGTGGACGAGCGACGTGGTCAGGAGGTTTTCTATTCAGTTAATTCCAAATATATGCTTCGTCTTCTCAAGAACTTATCAACCCAAATAGAGAAGCAGAAAAGAAAAAGTATCTAATCCATTATTAGTTATTAATTTTAAAAATATATATGGCAAAACCATTGAAAATACAAATCATTATCGGCAGTACGCGCCAAGGTCGCTTCAGCGAGAAGCCAGCACAGTGGATTTTTGAAGAAGCAAAGAAACTGGAAGGTGTAGAGGTCGAACTTCTGGATTTGCGTGATTATCAATTGCCGTTTCTTGATGACTCGATGCCGCCCTCAATGGCAAAGGGTCAGTATTCAGACGAGGCAATAAAGAAGTGGTCGGAAAAAATAAATGATGGAGACGCCTTTATTATTGTGACGCCGGAATACAATCACGGTTATTCTGCTGTGCTCAAAAATGCTTTGGATGTAATCTCTCCAGAATGGAACAGAAAACCAGTTGGGTTTGTAAGTTACGGAAGTGCAATGGGAGCACGTTCGGTTGAACAACTTCGTCAAGTTGCCGTTGAGCTTCAGATGGCGCCGATCAGGAACGCGATTCATATTCCTGTGGATATCTTTATGGCAGCGATGATGGGCAAAGGACCTCAAGGGTCTGAAATGTTTGAGCCGATTCGTAAGAGTCCAATGGGAGATCCTGTGGAAAGGTTCTTTAACGATCTTCTTTGGTGGACAAAGGCGCTTAAAACAGCAAGAGAAAATTAAGCACGACAATTAAAAAATAACAATTTAATTCAATTTAATTATGAAAATAACAATTTTTGGAGCATCGGGTGCAACAGGAAAAAATGTAGTCGAGCAAGCGCTCGCTCAAGGAAATGAAGTAACTGCATTTGTCAGAAACCCTGAAAAAATGGACATTAAAAATGATAAGCTTACCGTAACTCAAGGCGATGTCAC
>JBAQWP010000041.1:0-22047 GCA_049298975.1 Minisyncoccia bacterium | reverse complement strand
ATGTGACCCTACGCGGAGTCGAACCGCGCTTCTAGCCTTGAAAAGGCTATGTCCTAACCGATAGACGATAGGGCCCTAAAACATTTTGTACTCAAAATGTTCGGGCGACCCGACCTGCCTAGCAGGTCTAGGGTTTAGCCCAGAAACACTGGAAAACTATAGCATTTTTGACATAAAATGCAAAAATATTTTTTAATTTTAGTTATCCACAGGTATTTTACTTTTGCTTGACATTAAAAATGGTAGGTATATACTCTAGTTGTGAGGTATGGATTGATTGGTTAAGTTGCGAGTCATACGACTCAATACTCCTTTCAGGAAATATCACACACAGTCTTCGCTCCCTGGTTTCAGGAAGCACAGACACGAGCTTCGGCTCACCGGATCTCTCGATCCACCCGTTCTTTTTCTCAAGCGGCCACGATTCATTGAATCGGAGGCTGTTTTTCGTTATGGAGAAAATTTTAATATTTATAGATCAAAAAACACCCTACCGGGTGTTTTTTGATCTAGCTTATTTTGTGTGAATCGCTAGATAGATATCTTCAAGCGCTTTAACAGCATCTCCTGAAGCAATGTTATTTTGGTGATAGAGTCCATCTGTACAGTCTCCAGCTGCCCACAAACCATCAACATTAGTCTTTTGTGTTCTTGGATCTACTGGTATTTGACCAAACTTGTTAAGTTCAACAATATTTTTTACAAAGCTTGTTGTTGGAATAAGTCCTATCTCCACAAATACTCCTGGGGTAAGTATTTCATGATCTTCGCTTGTTTTTGCATCAGTGTAGATTATGCTTTTAACAAAGCTGTCACCTTTAATCTCTTTTGGGACGGCGTTCAATATAATTTTAAATTTTGGGTTTAGTTTTAGTTTATCAATTGTTATTTCGTCACCCTTGAGCGCCTCGCTTCGATTTAGCAGAGTAACACTTTTACAATAGGCAAGTAGTTGAGCGGAAGTTTCGAGTGCTGCGTTTCCACCACCTATAACAACCACGTCTTGATCAGCAAAAAGGGGACCATCGCAAGATGCACAGTAAGTAAGTCCTTTGTTATCAAATTCTTTTGCTCCTGGAATTTCTAGTTTTCTTCTCGTACTACCGGTTGCAATGAGAACGGTTTTAGACTCATAGGTTCCTTCTTCGGTTGAAACTTTGAATATTTCACCCTCTTTTTTTACATCATTTACGTATTCACCTTCCTTTAACTCCAAAACGTCACCTGCGTAAGCTAGAAGGTGGTTTTTAAGGCTTGTGGCTAGGTCGTGACCCGAGATTTTCACAGTGCCTATCCAGTTTTCAATACCTTCAGAAACTATTGATTGTCCGCCAAATTCACCACAAATAACTAATGTTTTTAGTTTCTTCCTTGCCGCATAAACTCCCGCAGAAACCCCAGCTGGACCACCACCAACAATAATTAAATCATATATCATAGTTTTCTGATTATACATTATCTTCCAAGTAACAAAAACTCCCCAGAAGGGGAGATTCTGCTACTTCAGCTTGGATCTTCGAAGGAATGCCGGTACTGCACCCCATTCATCGTCATCATCCTCTACCATTGCTTTCGGTTCCTCAGTTGGTTGTACTGGTATTGAATTGTAGATTTTACCTTTATCTTCTTCTATTTCTTTTTGTACTCCAGGAGTCGATTGGAAGAGAGTTTTCTTAGTAAAACTTTCAGGAAAGTTTGAGGCAATAACAGTTATTTTTACTTCACCCTTCTTTAGTTTGTCATCTTTTACAGTTCCGAAAATTATTTTTGCGTTTGGATCTACTGATTCTGTAATAATTTTTGCTGCATCTTGGATCTCAAACATTCCCAGATCATCGCCTCCTGCTATAGAGAATAGAACACCCTTGGCACCATTGATCGAAACCTCAAGAAGAGGTGAGTTAATAGCCATTTTTGCGGCTTCCTCGGCCCTTTTTTCACCACTTGCTGTTCCAATACCCATAAGTGCTGGTCCTGCATCTGACATAATTGCTTTTATATCTGCGAAGTCGATGTTTATGATTCCTGGAGTGGTAATGAGATCCGAGATGCCTTCAACTGCTGACTTCAAAACATCATCACACATAGCAAAAGCACTTTTTGCTGTTGTTTCTTTGGAAATTGTAGAAAGTAGTCTGTCGTTTGGAATAACAATAATCGCGTCTACTGCATTTTTTAGTTCTTCTAAACCAGCTTCTGCAAGACGCATTCTCTGTTGGCCCTCAAAAAAGAAAGGCTTGGTTACTACTCCCACTGTTAAAGCCCCCATTTCTCGAGATATTTTCGCAACGATAGGTGCAGCACCGGTTCCTGTTCCACCACCCAAACCACAAGTGATGAAGACCATATCTGATCCTTTGAGTGCTTCTTGAATTTCCTCCTTTGTTTCTTCGACAGCTCTTTTACCAAGTTCGGGATTCATTCCTGCGCCAAGTCCTCTAGTTAGGTTTTTACCAATGTGGATTTTTTTCTTTGTCAGGGAATGATGGAGGTCCTGAGAGTCTGTGTTTATAGCGATAAAATCCACCCCTTTTACTTTGGAGTTTATCATATGGTTTAGGGCATTTTTACCTGAACCACCTACGCCAAGGACTTTTATCCTTGCGAACGCTTCAACTTCGGGTTTGATTTGGACCATGGCTGTTTATCTTGAAATTATCAAATAAGGGGTATGATAACAGAAAGCTATATAAATAAACAATTGACCGGGCAATAGTTTTGTGTTTGAAACTAGCCACTTTTTGGTTTTTTGTGGAGTTTAACGTCCTATATTTATTTATATCAATTTCTAATTACTAATTTTTAATTTCTAAAGTTTAGGAATTAGGTAAATTAGTACTTAGTAATTTACCTTAATATTTTTGTAAAAAAAATATTAAGGTAAAAATTGTCTAATCCAACCGAAAACTTTGTCTTTTGATTTATTTATCTTTGTTTTAAGACCAAGATTTACTTTTTCTTCTTTTGAAAGTCCTAACATACAGAGGCCATAGGCTACAGCCCAGTTGGAATCTTTAAGGTGATTTTTTTGTCCGTCAAAATTCAGAGTGGCAATTTTTGAAGGAAGTTTTAAAGCGATTTTTGCGAAATCTTCGATGCCTCCAATCCCACTCCCTCCACCAGTAATTATTATTCCTGCAGGCAAAAGTCCATTCCGTCCAATTTTTTTCAGATGGTTATCAATAAGTTCAAACATGTCGGATAGTCTGGCAGAAATTATTTCCTCAATTTTTTTCTTAGAATAAGATGCAGAACCAATTCCCCCTAGTTTTATATTTTCTGCTTCTTCGAGTGGGATTTTTAATCCCAGGGCTATGTCGTTGGTGATGTCTGTGGAACCTATCGGAAAAACCTCAAGAGATATAGGGATATTGTTTTCAAAAACTCCTATAGAAATCGTCTCAGATCCAATGTTGGCCAAAACACACCCAGCTATTTTTTGAGTCTTATTTAGGGTTACAAAAGACGCCGCGATAGGGGATGCCAAAACATCAATAACTTCTATTCCAGCGCCGTCCACGGCCTCCAAAATGTCATTTAGGTGAGGCTCAAGACAAGTAATAAAAAGCATCTTAACCTCTAGTTTGTTACCTCTCATGTCTATCGGAGTTTTTGAAAGAACTGGTTTACCATCTATTCTGTATGAAACAGGAATACTATGGATTATTTTTTGGTTCTGGATAAGTGAAGGAGAAATGCTTTTTTCGCACGTCTCAAGTAGTTTTTCTATATCTAGCTCAGTAATTTGAAGGTCCGCACGACCTATCATTACGCTGGCAGTGGAGCTTATGCCGGTTAGGCCGATACCACCTACCGCAATATACGCCTTATGGATTTTAATGCCGGAAGCCTTTTCCGCTTGCCTTACCGCTTCAGTTATACTTTGGGTGGCATCCTCACCGTTTATTATGTAGCCATGTCGCAACCCCTTTGATTCTGCGAATCCTGTTCCGAGAATTTTAGTGCTGGTTTTTCCATTTTCTTTTACGACCTCAGCCACCACCACTTTTATTTGGTAAGTTCCTATATCTATTCCTACTGCAATATTGCGCATCATTTGAAAAAGTAGAAAGCTAAAATATAAAGTAGAAGATAAAACGCAAAAGAAGACTTTATACTTTTTAACTTTTAACTTTATACTCCAAATTGCTTACACAATTTACTTTCTTCGCTTTCCATTCTACTACCGTGTTCGAATCCTTTCAAATGTAGCAAACCGTGGATAAATAAAAATGCAACGAAATTATCATATTTCCGTCCAAATTTCTTCATTTCTTTTCTTAAAACCTCAGGAGTAATAAAAATCTCACCTGAGCTTTTGTCCAAAGTAAAACTTAAAATATTTGTTGCCTTGTCTTTACCTCTGTGGGTGAAGTTTAATTTCTTAGATCTTCTTTTTCCTATGAAAACAAGAGATAGATTGTATTTTTTACCTAAAACCTCATCCTTAATTTTTACAAAAGGCACTGAAGGAACACGGCTTCGAGTTTTGTTGGTGATGTTAAATTTGTCGACTGACATTAAATTAGAATTTCGAAATCTCAAAAAGTCTAAGAAAATAATAGAAACGATTCGAATTTGAGATTTGTAGCTTGGGATTTATTCCTACTTCCGTCCTCGCTGGGACATATCCTGAATCTTACCCATCTTTATCTGATCAGCAATTTCTTCTCTTCTTTTTAGTACTTTTAGGGTTTTCTTTTTCTTTACGTATTCTGACTGCTTTCTTGAGGAGTATCGAATTGACCTTACACGAGGAAGAACTCCAGATCCCTGGACTCTCTTAGTAAATCTTCGTATTAGATTAACACTATTTTCGTTACCTGCTTTAACAACTTCTGCATTTACTGTCGTCATGGGGGATACTCTATCACAAAACCTAGGCCCAGAGCAACCCCCGTAGTGAATTTGGGCATTGTGCTTTTGCGTTGCCCGACCTAGAGGTCTGGCGATGCCAAATTCTACTACCGGGCAAGTAAAATAAGGCTATTTTGGATAGTATTGACAAATAGGTGTTAAATGATGTATAATAGTATGTAGGTCCTCCCTCGGCCCCTGCATTACGCAGGTGTGAATGAAGAGGAGGATGGAGGAGAGAGAGGATGTCACTAATTGATCAAGAAGTTCTTGCCGCAGTTGGATTGGGACTAGCTGGGGTTGCTATTCTTTTACTTGTGTGTGGCATCATTTACTACTCACACAAGTACATTGGCAGGAGGCCTAACGGATCAAGCGGCTGAAGGATGGACTCTAGTGGCCGTGGAAAGGACGCGGAGGTGCAATGCACCCCACCGCACTTCCGCGGCCTTTTCTAATACATTAAAATCGAAAATAATTTCACAAATCTCTTATTCATCTGCAACTTTTTTCATCACCAGAATAATTTTCTGCTGAAAATTTTCTTTCTACTCGTGCTTCACGCACTCTGTAGATGATGAAAAAAGTTGCAGATTCAACGAGACTTATAAAAAATTTCATCAAAATCGAAAACTAAATTTTTGGAGACCTGCGCAGGAAATTAGAAAACAACAACGAGCAAAAAGAAGCCTGAAGCGTTGTTTGAGCACAGGTAACCCTCCCGAGTTCGCGAGAAGGCTCTGGAGTGAGGATTATTGTTTTCTTGATTTCCGAGCAAAGCAAAAGCCCAACAGGGCTTTATGCGTGTCTCCAAAAATTTAGTTTGAGATTACTTCTTCTTCTTTACCACCTTCTCCTCTCCGAGTGCTTTCAAAAACTCTGGAAGTCTTTCTATCGAAACTGTATTTTGCTCTCGGTTTATTAAGTCTCGCACTACCACGCTGTTTTCGATAGCTTCTTTCTGACCCATGATAAGTACGTGAGTAGCTTTCATGTACTCAGCACCAGAGAGTTGACCTGTTATCTTGTCCTTGGTTATGGAGTGATAAACGTTGATTTTGTTTTTTCGTAAAAGCTCAACAATGTTCAGCGCTTTTAGTTTTGCCAATGAGCCAAGCTGAACTAAATAAAAATTTGGCTTTTTTATGTTTTTGATCAAAACCTTCTTGGATGATTTTGGTGATTTTTTAACTAAAATTGTTGCCCCAATAGTTGGCACCTCTCTTTTACCACCAATTTTTTTAGCCAAATGGTTATACCTGTATCCGTAGGCAAGTAGTTCTCCATCCTCATTTTTTTTGTCCGAAATCTGCTTGATTTCGAAAACAGTATATGAGGCATAGTTTTTATTAGAAACAATTCCAGGGTTTATCTTGTAGGGAACTTCGAACATTTCTATGGATTCTAAAACTTCCTTAAAATGGGTGCGACTTATTTCGGAAAGTACCGCTATAGTTTGAGGAGCACCTTGTTTGAATTCTTTTGTTTCTTCCGAACCGTTTTTTAATATTGTGTAAATGTTTTTCTTAAATTCTTGTCGAAGTTTGGCTGGAAGTAGATGCCCGTTTTTTTTGAAATGGTTGTTTAGATCTCTCTCAAACTTGTTTATTGATTCTTTGTCACCGATTGAGTTTATATCCAGTACCAAGTCCTTGTATCCCAAGTCATCCAAAATACCCAAGACACATTTGATGAGTAGTGCCTCAGATGTGGAGCGAGGTGAACCCATTATTTCAAAACCATAAACTTCCTGATTTGGTTTTTTCCTAATAGAGCTTCCAGGTAAGGGTTTCTTAAAATGAATAGCGACTGGCTGGGCCTCTTTATCCATTTCATTCTCCATATACCAGCGAGTCAGAGCAACTTTCTCCTCGATGTCTCCATAATGGTCATGCGACCTAAATTGCTTTGATTTGCTCACATCGTCCTGACTTATGTGAGGAGGTTTTACGACTGTAAAGCCGTAGTTTATAGCCACCTCTCCAATCCTGTCGGTTACAGTTTCGATATGACTCTTTTCATTTTTATCATCTTTTTTCTTTGTCATTTTTATTTTTAGCCAGTTGGATAAATTTTAATTTATGGGAAACATAACTTATTTTTTATCACCAGAATAATTTTCTAGTGAAAATTTTATTTCTACTCGTGCTTCACGCACTCCGTAGATGATAAAAAATAAGTTATGTTTCCCATCTTACTAATTATTTTGACCTGGGACCAAACCAATTTGGCTAATAGGCAACAGCCTAAGAACTGGTTTGCCAGAAATGAATTTTCTATTAAGTGGCCCCCAAGCACGAGAGTCAAAGCTTTCTGCGCGGTTATCGCCCATGACAAAATATTCATCGTCTAATAATGTTACTTTGAAAGTACTAGGTTGTTTGTGAGTGACATAGGATTGATCAATTTTAAATCCATCCGGATTTTCAGTATTTATAATAGTCACATCATCGCCGTTTCCCACAACTGTCTCTCCAGGTAAGCCTATTATTCGCTTTATAAAGCTCTTGCCTGGATTATTGGGATAATGGAAAACTACCACAGTGTTTCTTTCTGGTTCACGAAGTCTATAAGAGAGCTTATCTACTATGAGGTAATCCCCAGTTTCAAATGTTGGGTCCATGGATCTACCGTCTACTAAATATGGCTCGGCAATGTAAATACGGAAGGGAAGAACGATACAAACTGCGATCAAAATGAAGGTTATTACCTCCCTAACAATTCCCTTAGTTTTGCTTTGTGTAGGTGCTTGATTGTCTGTCTGCTTCGGGGTTTCGGAAGGCTTTTGGTCCATATTTATCTCTGGATTTTGCATAATTTTGGCCTATTATACTCGAAACTAGCCCTTGACGTAAAGGGAGGATGTGTGGTTGGTGGAAACGGCTTGTAATTAAGAGTATCTATTCTTTGCAGCCTCTTCAAGAAGTTCCTCGTTGGAGTAACATTTTCTATCAATCTCTGAAAAATCATCTTCAAATTTTCCTCCTCCAGCAGGACGTATTACTCTGACCCAGTTAAATTTGTCTGTCATACCACGTTTATGATCTCCAGGATTGTCACGGGTATAGTGAATAATCGAGCAGTTAGGCACAGCAGTGTCTTCCGTAAGTCCTCGTAGGTATTCATTAGTTTTATGTAAAGACATTCTTTCCAAAATAATTCGGAAAGTTCGCATAACATGGCCATGACAAACTATGATTACATTTTTGCCGTCATTTTCTCTAGCCAGAGTATTCAATATGTGTTTAATTCTCAGACACACATCCGCGATGCTTTCTCCTTGGGGTGGTCTGTATAGAAATGGTTGGGAATCGTAAAATTTCCTCTGGTCCGCATAGTCCATATCTCTCTTTGAGGGAGTAATAACATTAAACAATCCACCGTCTCGTTCACGAAGGATGTAGTTTATTTTCCATTCTTCATTTGGTAACTCTAGGTGAGCTGCAGTCTGCATTGCTCGGACATTGTTTGAAACATACATTTGATCAAAAGTCACAAAATCGTTGTTTTTGAACCATTCACCAGCTTTTTTTGCCTGCTCGATTCCAAGTGGGGTAAGGGCGTACTGGGATTCATGCAGGCCCAAGAACTCATCAGTGAAAAATGATTCATTTTTACTCTCCTCAAAATTTTTTCTAACTAGATTACCCTCAGACTGGCCATGGCGAACTAAAAATAGATTTTTAGGCATTCCCATACTTTTGATAATATAACTTTAAAATTTTTTTGCAAGAATCGAGTGTGGTTGATTTGCTTGTTAGTAAGTTAGAGCTTACAATTTGGGAATGGCATACATTTTTGTTGGGTTAGGTAATCCAGGTGAGGAATACAAAGATACGCGACATAACACCGGTCGGATGCTAGTGGAGTGGTTTGGAAAAAGTCTGAATGCAGAGTGGAAGGCTGATAAAAAACTGAACGCGACTGTTGCGAAAGTAAAAGTGGGTAAGAGCTCAGTCGTTTTGGTTTTGCCAGAAACTTTTATGAATAAATCCGGAGGTAGTGTTAAGCCACTTATCACAAGTATAAAAAGTGCTGAAAAGCTAATGGTGATTTATGATGATCTAGATCTTCCTTTTGGTAAATCAAAAATATCTTTCAATAGGTCTTCTGGAGGGCATAAGGGCGTTGAGTCAATAATAAAATCAATCAAAACAGAAAAGTTTGCCCGTGTCCGCGTTGGAATATCTCCAACAACTCCAAGTGGAAAAATAAAAAAACCAATAGGTGAGGACGCGGTTACTAAAGTTATCCTCGGAAAGTTTAAAGAGGAAGAGATCAAAGAACTAAAAAAACTATCCAAGAGAGTGAACGAGGCACTAGAGATTTTCACTAGCGATGGGATCGAGAAAGCCATGACAATTTTTAACTAAGTTTTATAAAGCACAAAGGGCGACCGCAAGGCCACCCTATCTGCTATGAATGATTTAAGATTTATGATTTAAGAATCAAGAATAGATTTTTCACACAAATAATCCTTGAGGATTTTTAACATAACAAACCAACGCTAAATTACAAAAATGAGCGCAGTTCTAGGCGGACGAGGAAAATAATTGGAGCTGTATAAGTAATACTGCGAGAATTATTTTACCGAAGTCCAACAACGAAATGTGCCATTTTTGGAAGTTCAGTGGTTATTCCACGAAACTAAGGGTCATCTTCTGTTCCTTAGCATCAAACATAGTAATCTTGAACTTGTAGTTTTTACCAAGTTCTAGTTTTTGATGAAGTTTTTCATCAGAGCCAAATTCAGATATGTGGACTAGTCCGGCTATACCTTCCTCTATACTTGCCAAAGCTCCGTGCTTGTTAAATTTGATAACAACACCGTCGACAACATCATCCTTCTTGTATTTCTTCTCAGCCTCATTCCATGGATTTTCCTTAAGAGCTTTGATTGAAAGAGAAATCTTGCCGTCCTTTATCTCAATTATCTTTGCTCTAACTTTTTCGCCAACATGAAATAGTAGTTTTGGATTTTCTACCAGTGCCCAGTCTATTTCTGAAATATGAACCAAACCTTCAAGTCCTTCTTCTAGCT
This sequence comes from Minisyncoccia bacterium, assembly GCA_049298975.1. Classification (GTDB taxonomy): domain Bacteria; phylum Patescibacteriota; class Minisyncoccia; order Phycocordibacterales; family DATDWN01; genus C7867-006. Next base: position 12,149 of record JBAQWP010000041.1, on the reverse strand, counting down.
TTACAAATACTCCGAAATCAACCATACCAGTGACTTCGCCAGTAACTTCTTCACCAAGCTCGTACTTTCCAACAATATAGTCCTTGTTTTTCTGTTCAGGATTTTTTTCAGAGAAGATAAGTTTTCCTTCCTTAGGCGAGGCACCAATGATGGCTACAGATATTTTCTGTCCAACCAGTTTTTTCAATTCCTCTAGGATTCTCTCTTTGTCTCCATCCGCTACACGAGGATAGTGTTCAGTTTTTAGTTGGCTAGCAGGCAAAAATCCGGTAATTCCTTGCCAAGAAAGTATAAGACCTCCCTTGTTTGCTTCTGTGACTGGAAGCTCGAAAGTCTTTTTGTCTCGAATAGCTTCTTCCGCTTCTGACCAAATGAGTGCTTGTCTAGCTTCTTTTAGTGAAATTTCGATATAGCCTTCTTTATTGGAAAGGGAAATAACCTTACCAGCAACAGAATCACCAACATTTATCTTCTTAATAATATCTCTGGCGTTGATGTACTCACGTCCATAGATGATACCTGTTCCAAATGGTGGAATATCAATATAAACAGCTGATTTCTCAATGCCTATTACTTTCCCTTCGACTACATCATCTATTCCTGGAGGGTTAATGCTATCATCAATAATTTTTGACATAGTGTCGTCTGCTTTGACTTCACTTTTTTCTACTTCTACATCCGATTCTACTTCTTTTTTCATTTAGTATATTGTTTGAAGTGGTTTGGCTCGGTCAGTAAGCTTCGGAAAGAGACAAGTTTAGCACTACAAACTGCTATTAATATACAAGAGGGGATTATATATCAACAAAGCCACAAAATCCACTTGACACGCTGGCTACTTTAGTTGTAGAATGTAGGGATGAAAACATCAATACATACACAAGTTCAGTTATTTAGTACAATTTTCTTTTCTATACTAGTGGCGTATTCAGCTTTTAGTATCACAGTAAACATTTTGGGTTAGAAAATTGTAAATTTGAGATTCTGCGATATACTTATCGCATTATGATAATCACATATCACGGCGCGGATTTTTTCAAAGTTTCTTTTGGAGATACAACCATTGCCGTAAATCCAGTTTCGAAAGATTCAAAAATTAAGGGTAAAAGTTTCGGTTCTGATATTACCCTTATTTCTGTAAATTCTCCTGAGCACAACGGTTCGGATTCAACTTCTCGTGGAGAAAAGGAATCTTTTGTGATCAATGGACCTGGTGAGTATGAAGTTCAGGGAGTATTTATAAAAGGTTTTCTATCAAAGTCAGTGTATGGTGATAAAGAAAGAGTAAATACTATTTATACAGTAAATCTTGAAAATATAAATTTATGTTTTCTTGGTGCGCTTTCAGAAAAGGATTTATCTCCAGAGACCAAGGAGGCTATTGATGGTGTGGATTTACTGTTTGTGCCTGTAGGTGGAAATGGAGTACTTGATCCGGCATCTGCCCACAAACTAGCAGTACAGTTTGAGCCTAAAGTCATTATTCCTAGCCATTATGCTGAAGTTGGCGACAAGGATGCTCTAAAAAAATTCCTAAAAGAATCTGGAGATGAAGAAGTAAAACCAGTTGATAAGCTCACAATTAAAAGAAAAGATATAGAAACAATGGAGGGTGAAGTTATTGTTTTAGATGTGATATAGAATATATTTTAAATCCAAGCTAATTTTCTACAATTATAAAATGTTTGAGTATCTTGATAAGGTAAGGAAAAAGGATGAAAAAATAAAAAAAAGAATAGCTTTTTATGTTGCCCTAGCATGTGCTGCATTTATTTTTATTATTTGGTTGACTGTTTCTGTGCCTCAGATAAAAAATGAAAAAAGAGCTCAAGACGCCATCGCGAGTACAACCAAATCCCCCCTCTCGAATTTTATGGCAATAATATCTAACGGTTTGATCGAAGCGCAAAAAAATGTCTCAGAAATAAAATCTGCTATAAATGTATTATCTTCAACAACAGCCTATTATTACAGTACTACCTCGAGTGAAACTGCAAGTTCGACTATAAAAATAGATCAAGATATTTAGTAGAATTGTCTTTATAAATATGTTAAAATAGCTCGGTTAAATAATTCTACAATGGCAAAAAAGATAGAACACAGCAAAGAAGAGGAAAAATCACCCATTCATTCAAATGTGATTTCACAGGAAATTACGATGGAGATGAAAACGTCTTTTATAGATTACGCCATGTCTGTTATTACAGACAGAGCACTTCCTGACATTCGTGATGGACTAAAACCTGTGCACCGAAGAATACTATATGCCATGCACGAGCTAGGACTTACTTCTGGAGCTAAATCTAGAAAGTCTGCAGCGGTAGTGGGAGAAGTGTTGGGAAACTATCATCCCCACGGCGATGTAGCTGTGTATGACTCCATGGTTAAAATGGCACAGGATTTTACCATGCGTTATCCGCTTATACTTGGACAAGGAAACTTCGGTTCTATCGATGGGGATAATGCTGCGGCAATGAGATATACCGAAGCAAAAATGTCAAAAATAACTACTGAACTACTTCGGGACTTAGAAAAAGAAACAGTTGATTTTACACCGAACTACGACGGGACCAAAAATGAACCAAAAGTTTTGCCAACTGCAGTTCCCAACCTTTTGCTAAACGGAACTTTAGGTATTGCGGTGGGAATGGCAACAAACATTCCACCTCACAACTTAAACGAAGTTATGGATGCTGTTATACATATGGTAGACAACAAAGATGCTACCACAGATGATTTACTCCAGTTTGTAAAAGGCCCAGATTTTCCAATAGGCGCCATTGCATTTGGAGCAAAAGATATGCAACATGCTTATGCTTCAGGTAAAGGGGGTGTTGTTGTCCGTGGAATGGCCGAAGTCGTAGAGACTAAATCAGGGCAGTTTCAGATAGTAATTACATCACTACCATTTAGAGTAAATAAAGCTGATCTTATTTTAAAAATCGTTGATTTACACAGAGAGAAAAGAGTTGAAGGCATAAAAGACATTAGAGACGAGTCCGCAAAAGACATTCGTATAGTGATAGAATTAAAGGGTACTGCACATCCTCAAACAGTATTGAATTATCTATATAAGCATACTCAACTCGAAGATACTTTTCACTACAATATGGTTGCTTTGGTAAATGGCGTACCCGAGACTCTTTCTTTGAAGGATTTTCTTTCAGAATTCGTTAATCATAGAAAAGTAGTTATTAAGAGAAGGACTGAGTATGATTTGAAGAAAGCCTTAGAAAGAGAGCATATCTTGCTTGGACTTAAAAAGGCACTAGATCATATCGATGCCATCATCAAACTCATTAAAACTTCAAAAGATACTCCTGAAGCGCACTTGAGACTGATGAAGGAGTTTAAGTTCTCGGATATCCAAGCAAACGCTATCCTGGAAATGAAGCTGTCTCGGCTTGCAGGACTAGAGAGAAAGAAAATAGAAGATGAACTCAAGGCGGTCCAGATGCTTATTGAGGAGTTCAAGTCGATTTTGGAGTCCCCAAAGAAAGTTATTTCAATAATTAAAAAAGAGAGTGAAGAAATAAAGGAAAAGTATGGTGACGAGCGAAGAACAAAAATAATAAAAGGCGGTGCTCAGGTACTTTCTGTAGAGGATCTTGTCCCGGATGAGGAAAATGCCTTGGTTTTAACTGCAGGTGGCTATATAAAGAGAACCAATCCAGATGAATTTAGAAAACAAAAGCGAGGGGGGGTTGGAGTAGTTGATTTGGATACCAAGGAGGAAGATTTTGTAACTAATTTACTTATTACATCGACTCACTCAGATCTACTGTTCTTTACCAACAAAGGCAAGGTGTATCAAACAAAAATGTACGACATACCGGAGGGAAGAAGAGCAACAAAAGGAAAGTCTATAATGAACTTCTTGCCACTCTCAGAGGGTGAAAAAATAACCTCCATTCTTCCAATGCCTAAGAAAGTGAAGGGAGAAGAGTCTAGCCTAATGATGGTTACTAAAAATGGTGTTGCAAAAAAAGTTGCAACGGCAAGTTTTCATGATGTGCGCATCTCTGGAATCATTGCAATAAAACTTGATGATGCTGATGCTCTTATTTCGGCATCTTTTACCCACAAAAAAGATTCTGTAATTGTGGTAACAAGCAAGGGTCAGTCTATTCACTTTAAAGAAGCAGATATAAGAGAAATGGGCAGAACTGCAATGGGTGTTCGAGCAATAAAACTTGGTAAAGGTGATGAAGTTATTTCAGCTGAGACTGTGCCTAATGAGCTTAACAATGCAAACATAATGGTGATATCGGCAAATGGGTATGGAAAATGTACTGACATTGATGAATATAAAATTCAAAACAGAGGTGGATCGGGAATAAAAACTGCAAAAGTAACTCCAAAGACTGGCAGTATAATTTCTGCAAAAGTCTTTGCTGAAGGGGATGGCGAAATTGTGGCTATATCTAAAAAATCACAAGTTATTAGAGTCGATGCAAAAGAGATACCAGTTTTGGGTAGACAAACCCAAGGTGTTCGAATAATGAAACTACGTGACGGAGATTCTATAGCTTCCCTTATCTGCTTGTAGTAATGAAAAAGGTATCGATAATAATTCCGGTATTAAACGAAGAGGGAACTATTTTTGAAATAATAAAAAGAGTTAAAGAAGCAGATATTTCTGGTCTGGAGAAAGAGATTATTGTCGTTGATAATGGTTCAAATGATGGTACTAAAAAAATAGTTAACAGTATTTCCGGTATAAGATTTCTCACAGAAGAAATAAAAGGTAAGGGGGCAGCGGTAAAAAAAGGATTTTCGGAGGCTACAGGCGACATCTTCTTGATTCAAGATGCTGATTTGGAGTATGATCCCGGGGATTATAATGACGTTCTTCAGCCGATTTTAAGAGGTGAGGCTCAAATGACCAATGGTGTGAGAATAGAAAGTAGATTTCATGCTAGAGATTACATTTCTGCGGGTTTCTTAGGTTTTTTGGGGAACAGCGTCATTACCATAGTTACTAATTTTCTTTATAATAATCATGCTAAAGAATATGAGGGTTGTTACAAAGCAATTTCAAAGGACTTAGCGCAAACAGTCCAGTGCAAATCAAATGGTTTTGAATTTGAAAATGAGCTTATTTGCAGACTTCTCAAAAAGGGAGTAAAGGTGGTTGATGTACCCATACATTATTATCCTAGAAGTTATTCTGAGGGAAAGAAAATAAAGTGGTCTCACGGAGTAAAAATAGTTTTCACAATTATCAAGGTTAGATTTTTCGAAAAATGATATTAGATTTTATAAAAAAATACGCAGATTATCTCTCAGTTTCATTTTTAGCAGTTCTCTCTTTTTCTTTGAACTATTTTCCGAAAAATTTAACGGAATTTGATAATCTTTTTCATCTTGCATCTGGATCGTTATACAGGGAAAGAGGGTTGTTTTTTAATGATTTTAGATGGGAAAGTTATTCTATTTTTGGAGAGTACATGAGCGATATTTGGTATGGTTTTCATTTAATTATTTCAATTTTTACTACAAATGATAACTATGAACTCTCTGGGAAAATAGCCACGGCCTTTTTAACTTTTATCCTGCTAGTGTCATTTTACTTTGTCTTACGTAAATTAAACGTAAAATATGCACTTTTTTGCACTGTTTTCCTCATTTTTTCTTCAATCGGAGAGATCATAAGAATGACTGACCTTAGACCCCAGATAATTATTAGTGGCCTAATAGTACTTTTCTTTTACTATTTAGCTTGGGAAAAAAACAACAAGGCTTTATTTGTTATTTCTCTACTTTTTACCTTCATTGAAGTCTCAATGATTTGGTTGCCTGTTTCTATTTTTGTTTTCTATTGGTTGGGACAAAATTTGTCTAAATTTTTTAGATTGGATTGGAGAGGGTTATACTCAGGGTTAAAAATATACTTTATTAGCTTTGCGTGGATCATTTCTGGCTTAGTCATAGGATCTTTTCTAAGACCAGGCCCAATTTCTGGTCTTTATCTTACTTACTATCAGATAGTTTATCTTTTTGGGGTGAAATTAAGCGGTGTTGTTCTACCTTGGGGGACTGAGCTTTATAGGTTAAATAAAGATGGCTTTGCGTCTCTTCTGCCATTACTGTTTATCACCCTAATTACTTTTGCTGTTTGGTTTACTACGCGAAGTACAAGTCATTTCACCGAAAGAGAGAATGAATTTATTTTTGCAACATATTTCCAGGCGTTTGTTTTTACCTTGATTGCAATTTTTGTAGCCAATAGGTCAAGTGATATACTTTCCATTTTCAGTGTTTTAGCCTTAGCAATCACATTTCCATATTGTTACACTAAAATTCCGGAAAAAATACAAAAAAAAATAACGAATAGGATTATTTTCGTATTTTTCTTCTTTACTTTTTTTTATGGCGGGCTACTTAGTTTAATTTTTTATCATAATGTTTATGGAAGAGATGTAGATTCCTACAGGGATACGGCAGAATATCTAATGAACAATACTGAGGCCGGTAGTGTGGTTGCCCACCTGAATTTTAATGAGTATTCTGGCTTGTTTTTGTGGAATAAGCATAATGTGTACCAAAATCATTCTGATCCTATTTTTGAGTATGCCTATAATCCAAAAGTGTATAGTCAGTTTTTGTGTGGCTTAGTAGATATTGGTGCTAAAGAAGATATTTACAGCAGTTATGTCTCAGATGAAGAAATAGCAAATTATTGTCAAAAGTATGAAAGAAGGGATCTGCTTAAAGTAATAAAGGAAGATATGGCAGCAGACTACATTTTTATTGGAGAAAACAAACCTATACGTGTCATAAAATATCTTTTATCTCAAAGAAAAGTGAAACTGCTTTACTCTGGTAAATCGAGTTTGGTTTTCGAGATTGAGTAGTTTGTGAATAAATAAATAGCAGAGTTGACTTTTTCATGTTAAAATATTTCCAATATATAGAACTATGTTCTCCGATCCTACAAAAATAATCGAGCAGAGTGGAATTCAAGCTGGAATGGATATTGCTGATTTTGGTTCTGGATCAGGTTTCTATTCCCTGGCAGCCTCAAAGGCGCTTGTTTCAACAGGTAGAGTTTACGCAATTGATGCCCAAAAGGATCTACTAACCAAAATGAAGAATCAGGCAGTAAAGGAAGGTCTATACAATATAGAAGTGATATGGGGTGATTTGGAGAAAATTGGCGGTACAAAATTAAGAGAATCTTCCATTGATCTTATTTTTATATGTAACGTATTTTTTCAGATTGAAAATAAGGAAAATGTAGTAAAGGAAGCACTTAGGATTTTAAAAACAAGGGGCAGAATCGTTTTTGTTGATTGGGCGGACTCGTTTGGTGGTATAGGCCCTCACCAAAAGTCAGTTTTTAAAAAAGATGCAGCCAAAGCTTTTTTTGAAAAGTATGGATTTAGTGTTGAAAGAGAAATCTCAGCCGGTTCACATCATTACGGTTTTATTATTATCAAGATGTAACATTACCCAGAATTGATATAATCATTTTATGAGTCCATTTAAAATAATAATAATAACCATATTTTCAGTTTCCATAGTTGCGGGCATAGCCATTTTTGCTCTTTCCAAAGGGGCATCTACTACCCCAGCAGCTGATATAGTAGTTTGGGGAACTATTCCAGAGCAAACTTTTGGCTTGGTTTATTCAGAATCCTCAATATTCAACAATAAAAGTATCAAGGTTAACTACACCATGAAAGATTCTCAAGACTTTGATTCTGATTTTGTGGAAGCACTAGCTGAGGGTAGAGGGCCTGATGTGGTTATTATTAGAGATGATCTAATCTACAAGAATAGAAACAAACTAATAACAATTCCTTACAAGAGCTACTCAGAAAGAACATTCAAAGATACTTTTATCGAGGCGGGGGAGGTTTTTCTAAGCGAGGATGGAATAGTCGCGATCCCATTTGCTGTCGATCCTTTGGTTATGTATTGGAACAGAGATATTTTTGCAAATAATCAAATAAGCCAACCACCTAAATATTGGGAGGAAATGCCAAGCTTAGTTAGCAAAATAACAAAGAAAGATGCTTCTGGAAACGTATATCAGAGCACCATTGCATTTGGCGAATGGAATAACATAAACAATGTCAAAGAAGTACTTGCTATGCTTTTACTTCAGGCTGGCACACCTATTACGGCTAGATCAGGTAGTGGGGTAACATCCGTCATTAATTCTCAGCTAGGCTATGCGGTTTCACCGGGTCAGTCTGCACTTGATTTCTATACTCAGTTCTCCAACCAGACTTCACCTATGTATACCTGGAACAGGTCCCTCCCAAGTTCTTTGAATTCTTTTCTTTCTGGAAATTTAGCTATCTATATAGGTTTTTCTAGTGAGTTGTTCCAAATTCTTCAGAAAAATTCCAACCTGAATTATGATGTGACTATAGTTCCACAAATCAAGGACACTAAAAAAAGAATTGTTTATGGAAAAATGTTAGCCATGGCTATTTCAAAGCAAAGCAAGCAGGTGGGCGCAGCATTTACCTTTATGTCTGCACTTACCGAGCCAAAAGCTCTTTCTGCTCTTGAAAAAATAAACTCATTGCCACCGGTTAGACGAGATATGCTCTCAAGTGTTCCTTCGGATGCCTATAGAAATGTTTTTTACAACTCCGCACTTATTGCCCACTCTTTTATTGACCCAAATCCTTCTGCAACCTCAAGGATATTTAAAAACATGGTTGAATCCATAACTTCAGGTAAAAGTAGGGTATCAGAATCTTTAAGTCGGGCAAGTTCTGAGCTCAATGCGGAATTTTAATAATAAAAAATTAAAATGAATATTATCCAAAAAATAAAAAATGTTTCCATAAATTTTTTTCCTTCCATTCTTTACTTTCTAATACCACATATTGCTAAAGCCCAAGGGAGCACTTCAGGCTGGGTTTACATTTGCGGTTCTGGCAATGGAGATTGTACTTGGTCTGATTTGGTTGCAGCGGTGAGACACTTTATAAATCAAGCCACAGTACTAGCTATTGGTTTTTGTGTGGTAGTAATAGCTTGGGCCGGCTTTAAATATATGACATCAGAAGGAAATCCAGGTAAAATAAAGGAAGCGACTGGTATGTTTACAAAAGTTGCAATCGGTATGGCCTTCATCATTGGTGCATGGGCTATAGTTACTCTTATTGGCACAGCACTTGGGGTGACAGCATTTAAGTTTTCAACTAGTTAAAAAAGAACTATGAATAAAATAATAAAAATTGCTTTGTTGGGATCCTTTCTTCCACTTATTTCTTTTGCACAAATAAACATTAACATCCCTCCTCCTAGTAGTAGTGCTACCAGTATTATGGCCATAATAAAGGCACTTCTCGAGAATGCCATCATGCCTATAGCCGCAGTTCTGGTAGTGATGTATATCATCTATGCTGGATTTACATACGTAACTGCTCAGGGCAACCCAAAGAAAATTGAAGAAGCAAACAGCAGACTTCTCTGGTCTCTTATTGGTGCCGGGGTACTTCTAGGCGCCGTGGCGATTTCTGGGACAGTTTGTACAACACTTAAGGCAATCCTAGGGAACACAGGTATTTGCGCCTAAAATATATGCTTATAAACAAAAATAAAAAAATATTTTTTCTGGCCGCATTTCTCCTTTTGCCTTTTGTGACGCATGCTCAGCTAACTTTGGCAACAAGCAACTTTGCCGATTTTGTCTATCAAATTGTTGATATTCTAGATTTACTTATTCCAGTTATGATGACAGCCGCAGGAGTAGTATTTATTTGGGGAATTAGTAAAGTAGTTCTGCATTCTGGTAGTTCCACAGAAGTTACTAGCGGTAAGAATTATATACTTTGGGCGATTATAGCAATGTTTTGTTTAGTTTCTCTTAGTGGTATTATATATTTTATACAAGATGAGATTGGTTTTGGAGCAGTAAAAGATCGTGGGTTAATATTATTACCAAGTAGTCAATAAAAATGAAAATAAAAAATAAAATTTATTATTTATCAGCTTCTGCTTTCCTTTTTCCCGTATTGTCTTTTGCCGCACTAGATAATGTTAAGACATTAGTTGGTGATATAGGACAAATTATGAATAGCGTTTACTATATGCTGTTTACATTGGCGTTTGTGTATTTCATGTGGAATATGTCACAAGTGGTACTCAAATCTGGTGATCCAAAAGCTAAAGAGGAATCCAGGAATAAAATGGTTTGGGGTATAGTGGCTCTGTTTGTAATGTTCTCTATTTATGGAATTATAGCGTGGATCGGTGCTTCGCTTAATATAACCCCTGGTGGAGGCGTTGGGGGAGGTGATGGTGGAGGCAACCCGAGCATGTGTGAGAATAACCCAACTGATCCTAATTGTATTGGTGGGTGATTATCCACATATTTAGAGTGGGACTTGCATTTTATATAAATGTGTAATACAATATAGGAATTATAAAATAAAGATAAATTAAAGAAAATAAGATGAAAAAAGCAGTTTACGCGTCATTAGCATTTGCTCCGGTACTTGCTATGGCACAGTCAAATTTCGGCTCATTAACGTCAATTGTTGACTTTGTAGTGGTAACTGTAGGAAGACTTATCCCAGTATTCTTTGGTCTAGCCATCATCTACTTCTTCTGGGGACTTATTAAGTTCCTTCAGGCCGCTGGTGATCCAAAGGCACAGGAGAATGGTAGAAATATGATGATCTGGGGAGTTATTACTATAGCAGTTATGCTTTCAGTTTATGGTTTGACAATATGGTTGAGAACTCTATTCGGAATCGGAAATCAGACTTCTCTTCCTATCCCTACTGTACCTGGATTGCAATAATAATTTTTACAGAAAAGGCTTGGCTTCGGCCAAGCCTTTTCTTGACTAAGACAAACAAAAAATGTCAGTAACAACCTTAATAAACAAAGTAAACTACTACATATTTAACCCACTCATAATGCTGATGTTCAGTCTAGCAACGGTGTACTTTATATATGGAGTAATAAAGTTTCTCTCAGTGGATGCGGGGGATAAGGGTAATGCAAGAGCAGAAGCAAGAAATGCCATAATGTATGGGATAATCGGTATGGTCATTATGCTTTCTGTTTATGCACTAGTAGCTTTTGTTTTAAGTGCATTTGGAATAACTGTTCCAGACACAGTCAAGCCATACATCAGGTTCTACTAGAAAATAATAAAAACTAGGTAGTAAAAAAGGCCGGCAGTCGCAAGTTGCGCTGTCGGCCTTCTGGTAGGTTTCATCAGTTACAGATTCTGATGAAAACCGTGACCTCTGAACCCATTGGCATGGGTTGCAGGGTCTGAAAGAACATTGTTTGTCCGGCGGAGTAGGTCAACTCAAATGGGTTGTCCTCCGTGAACATCGGCATCATGCCAGGCGGTCTACTGGACCTTGGATCGGCGGTGTGTCTTACCACACCACCTGAGGTCCAAGCATAGGCCTTGCCTGCTGTATGGATTCCCATGGACCATTCAGGGCTCATGGGTGCGGTGATCCTCTGCACATCTCCCTTGCAACCCGAGCTCGCAAAGAGCTCAGGTGCCGGAGCGGGACTTGCAGTGTCCGCTCCAGAAGATGTGTCAGCTGCCCTCGGCGTTTCCGCTTTGGCAGACGTGTCGCTTGGGTTTTTGCCCCGAGCTCCGAGAGGAACTCCCGGTGCCCTGAGGTTTACATCGCCTTTGTCAGCAGGCTGGCTGTGGACCCAGTCAAGGAACAGTTTTGCTCTATCCCGGGTTGTTAGCCAATCTTGGTTGAATGGTTTGCCACTCGCTTTGTTGCTCATCACGAGCTCAAAAGCAAAGTTACGGCACCCATCGGCAGTGCTGAGATCCACGTAGTCTCCTCGACCCACTTCGACGAATTTCTTGATTTCGTCTCTATGGCTGATTGAGAGTACTTGGTACTTGCAGATAGCGGACGAGGCAGGGTTGGATTTTACTGTAACCCCATCCTTCTCGAACTGTTCACAACCGCTTTCTGCTGCACAGTGTGCTGCCATCCACTCGGCTTCTTCCGGAGTGACATCACCTTTGAGGGAGTGACTCATCCAGAACCCGAGATCGTTTCGCCACTCAGCCTCGTTGAAGGCGAATGGAGGGTTCAATGTAGGCACCGACGAGTCGGTGTTGTTTGACCCTCCGGAACCTGTAGTGGAGGCTGAAGCTGGTTGCCAACTTGACCACGGTATTTTCT